>CBDUQN010000004.1:0-84453 GCA_965369375.1 uncultured bacterium
TCGGTCCACGTGCCGCCGGCATCGCGCTCGAAGATGTACGCAGAACCGGAACCTGCCCCGTTGTCATCATTACCAAAGGCGCCTACGATTGCCCGATCCCCGCTGATCGCAACGCTTTGTCCGAAACTATCGTCTATGGCCCCGTCGCTTGCGAGGAGTTTCAAAAACAGCTCCGTCGTTTCTGTATCGCCGATTGCCGGAATAATTCCATCGTCGCAGTCTTCATCCGATTCGATATCGCCACTGTACGCCCGCACGCAGTAGTTGTATGTAATACCTTCCATTATGGAATTCGCTATCATCGCATGGAGACCGAGGTATGAATCCGCAACATAGGCATGCCCGCCGGCGATGGCTACCGCCTTGTATTGGCTGTAGTTGCTCGGCGGATCGAAGCTCCCCACCAACACCGGGTCGGAAGGATCACTAACATCTATAACCTTGAGACCATTCGCTCCATCAGCCACGTAGGCATAGCTACCGATAATGGCGACTTCATTAGCATCGTCCGGCGCGTCACAGCTCCCGACGAATGCCGGAGCGGTGGGAATGCTGATATCGATCACCTGGAGGCTCGTAGCATCCGCAATGTAGGCATAATTGCCGGCAACGGCTACACCACGGGCGCCGCCCGGCGTATCGTAGCTTCCAGCGAATGCGGGTGCGGTGGGAGTGCTGATATCCACCACATGGAGACCTGCTAAACCTTTCGCCAGGTAGGCGTAATTGCCGGCGATATCGATGCCATAGGCTTCACCCATATAGTCATAACTTCCGACAACCGCGGGATCAGTTGGATCGGTGATATCAATTACCAAAAATCCATTCCAATCCCGGGTCATATAGGCATAATTGCCCTCGATGGCGATTCCACCGTGTTCGCTGAAATAAGCTACAGAGAGACTCCCAGCGAACGCCGGCACTGAGGGATCGCTGATATCAGCAATCTCGAGACCGATATATTTTGACACCATGTAAGCATAGTTGCCCGCTACTGTTACGTCGATTGGATCGCCATTCGAGCTATAGCTCCCGGCGAGCGTGAGCGAATCGGCATTGGAAATATCGATGATGTGAAGACCGGCACTCATATAGGTCATGTAGGCATAATTGCCGGCGACATCAAGCCCAGTGGCGCTACCTGATGTAGCAATGGTTCCCACTGTATTCCCGGTTTTTGGATAAAAAGCTGATGTGGCATTCGGTTCGGCCACTGTCTCTATCAAATATCCGTCGCGGTAGATTTTGTACCCCTCCTCGATCTTTGATTGATCGATCCATGCTATCTCGATCCCATGATGATAGAAGTCCGAGGCGTTGACAGAGACCGGCGCGAGAATCTCCACCGAGCCGGAATCAGATGATGCATCGGATGGCCCGATCGCATCGAAGGCGGCAACGAGGTAATCGTGCCGCTCACCTAATACCGGACCGCAGTCGACATACGACGTGTAATTATCGGTTGTCGAGTCGATGATCGCGGTATCGCAGTATATGTAATAGCCATCCTCGGCATTGGAGTTATCGTTCCACGTGATCTCAACGCGGTCCTCGTACGTGCCGTCTGTCGCGTATACGCCGGTGGGGGCTATGAGAAGCCGGCTGCCATCGTCGGTACCCACGGCGGATTCACCCGCCGCTCCGCCGTCTGTCGTATCATACGCCGCTACGCTGTAGATATATGAGACAGCAGATGTTCCGTAGTAGTCGACGAAAGAGGTGCGGTTCGGATCCGTCGTTTCGATCAGCACCGAATCGGTTTCGGCAGCTTCTCTTCGGTAGATCCGGTAACCGTTCTCAACAGCGGAATTATCCGTCCAGGAAATAATCACACGGTCCTCGTATTCGTCGTCGCCTGCCATGACCGGTGATGGGTTCAGCAACTCACGCCGACCTGTATCATTGGCGCTCGGGCTTTCCGCTTCCATCGCCGTTACGGCAACAACACCGTAGTCGTAATCCTGCCCTGCGATGCCGCCGAAATCGCTATAATAACGGATTGATTCATCGACCGATTTTATAAACGATCCATTGCGGAAAATCTTGAAGAATGAAGCGGTGATCGAGTTACTCTCCCAGGTGATGTACGCGCGGTCCTCGTACTCGCGGTCCGTAGCCTGCATATTGTAGGGTGCGAGCACAAAACTCCGGTACCCGTCATCCGACCCGGATATTGAGACGCCACCGCTGTCGCTGATCGCTTTAACATAGTAGGTGTAAGCGATGCCCGGCTCTGCAGTGAAATCATCGAAGGAAGTGGCATCGGCCTGTGTTGTACCCAGTACGACACCGTTTCCCAGCGACATGATCTGGGGGCTGGGCTCGGGCTTCGCATACATGGCCGTACTGTCCGGCAGGCTGTCAGGGACCGATTCAATCCGCGATATCTCGTAGCCGTTCTCGTGATCGGAGAGGTCGTCCCAGGTGATCTGCACACGGTCGTCGAATGTCGAGTCACTCGCACTGACGTTGCCCGGCGCTGTGAGATGAATATGGCCCGTATCGCAGATCCAGATCGACTCGATGACTCCGGTTCCCTTGGTGCCTACGCAGTAGGTATACGTCGAATCAACGTGGGCTGTGTGGTCTTCGAAGGATTCTGTGTCGACAAGGGTTGAGTCGATGAGGTTGTTATTTCGGTAGATCCGGTAGCCAAGTTCGTCCGTCGCTTGATCCTGCCATGTGATCAGGACATGGTTGGGATATTGACCCTTTGAAGCGGTGACATTCAGCGGTGGGAGAATGAGGGCCATCAAGCCGGTGTCATTTGCCTTCGCCGATTCGTAACCGCCGGATACGAATGCGGCCACATCGTAGGAATGCACTGAATCAGGTACCGCACTCGTATCACTGAACGAAGTCTCGTACGGTCCGGTCGTGGCGATCAGCGAATCGTCCCTATAAATATGATAGCCGTCATTGATGGCTGATAGATCGATCCATGTGAGACTGACTTTATCGATATACTCACCGTAGGAAGCAGAGAGCGATGTGGGGGCGAAGATGATACGGCTTCCGTCATCGTACCTGGGCGGACCTTCTTGTCCATCCATATCCTTCACCAACACGCTGTATGAGTAGGTCTGTCCAAGCGTGCCGGTTATATCACTATAAGAGGTGACATCGCTTGATACTGCCGAGAGCAGCGTGTCGTTGCGCAGGATCTTGTATACGATGGCGTTAAGCCCGGTGTCTTCCCAGGTTATCTCAACCCGGTCCTCGTACGTGCCATCGGTCGCATTAACCCAGGCGAGCGTATCAGGTGCCGCGGGCGCGGAGTACACCGGAGGAGCGCCATGTTCTTTGGAGATTAATTCGGTTAAGCCGACAGCTTCGTCGGTCATCTCGATACCTGCAGGAGATTCATCTGTTTGGACGGTTGTTGCGCCCGGCTGTGGAATCGGCAGCTTGCTCCGTTCGTCCCATCGGTTGTCTATCAGCTCGAACCTGTATGATGCGCCTGGATTCTTAGCTCGTGAATCACCTGGTGTCGAGGAGACCGTTATAACATCGCCATCGACCGTGACCGACGCTCCGAACTTCCAGTCCGGTTCTGCATCGCTTGCCGTGAGCTTTTGCACCTCCAACCATTCACCGTTCACACGCTTGAATACATAGACAGCGCCACGAAAGAGATCGTGCCACATCGCCCCGACAACGATATAGTCGCCGCTGATCGATACCGAGCCGCCGAAGTGGTCGCAAAGTCCGAAGTCAGTGGATGATAGTTGCTGTTGAATAACCCACCCGTCACCGTCGTGCCTCAGCACATAGGCCGCTCCCCTGTAGCCGTCGTGCCACTGGGCGCCGACGACTGCATAGTCGCCGTCTGTTGCGATGGAGTAGGGGACCGGATCACCCTTATCGGTTTCAAGTATTGATTGGCTCTGGGCGTGAAGCGGCTCGAGCGCTCCAAACGCTGCGAGCACGAGCGCTGTGAGTGTCAAAACGACACCGAATGACACAATCATGCTCGCCTGTGTGAAACCGCGGCACTTTCTCATGACGACCTCCTTCATTTCCTACTGAAACTGTTTATTTAAATACACTGCACCCTCATTCCGTTGACCGGCACAGCAATTGAAACCTTTTTTTGAAGATTGAAATAGCGAGGGATTTCCAGATGGATCACATATATGGAGATGACATCACCTACGATCCCACTCTGTTGCGCTTTTTTCTAAGAATTTTAAGCCGCTGCGAAGTATATCAGAAATATCTAAACGCGGCAACTTATTTTTTTTCAACAAATTCCGGCGGGTTCTATTGGAAATAGGGGTTTTTACCTATGCCGCATTATTCAACTTAGAAGATATAGGCTAAGCTACGAGTTGGTGAAAAAAGGGTGGCTTTTTATGATGACTGATGGGGAATCAGTAAATAAAAATTGACAAGTGCTGTATTTGCAGAGAGCTGCTGTCTATCCGATATAAAATGTAATAGAAATGTCAATATTTGGCGGGTTGTTTCTATATCTATAGCACTCTTATTCTTTGTTCTTTCTTAGTATATCGGTCTCTTCTTTATCCAATGCAAAGGTCTCGGGATTCACTGCAACGCCGTAGTCGTCTCTCGCTTGCTCTATGCTGATGATGCCGTTTCGCACTTCTTCGGCGACCTTGGCTGGATCTCTCTTGAACGGATCGCCGTAGCCGCCCCCGCCGCCCGCCTGCTGAAACAGCTCCGTTCCGGCAGGGACATCCTCGACGAGATCCTTTGTTGTCGTTTTGTAAACCGTGCCGTCCGGATAGTGGAGCTCGATCTTGTTCAGTGTCGAGTCCTTGCCGCCATAGAGCCCGAATGCCGGTTCGACATCGCCGTCACCGAAAGTTACGACCTTCGTATTTTCGCCGCCGATCTTGAAGCGTGTCTCGACGCCGAGACCCCCGCGTTGCTCTCCGGCGCCGGCGGAGTCCTGCCAGTATTCATGTTTCAGTAATAGATGAGGTGTCTGCTGCTCGAACATCTCGTAATCCTGATCGAGAACGCCTCCCGAGGCGTCGATCATGCCGATGTGGTCGTACCCGTCGACACCCTTCGTGGCGCCTGAGCCGCCTTTGAGTCCGATAAAGCCGATATCGACGTAGTTGTCATTCTTTCGCGTATCGAAACCGCTCGTGAGATAGCAGAGGAGCTGGTTCCACCCGGCGGTGACCCGTTCGGGGATAGCGGGGGAGAGGGCCTTGATGATGGCATCTGCGTTAGGCGGGCAGAGATGGTTGCCGAATGTCGTCGCAGCGGGATACTTGGCGTTGAGTATCGTTCCCTCGGGGATCACGATATCGACCGGTCGTACCATTCCGTCGTTATGTGGAATGTCAGGATTAACCATCTGGAGGAAGGTGAGCAGCGTTGCGCTCGCCGAAGAGGTATAGGTGCCGTTCACGAATCCGTCCGTCTGGGGATCGGTGTTGGAGTAGTCGAATGTTATCTCCTCATCCTCGACGGTTATCATTACCCGTATCTGGTATTTCGATCCAGGCGTCTTGCCATCATAGTAGACGGTGGCCTCTCCATTGTACGTGCCGTTCGGTATCGTCTTTATTTCCGCTCTCATCATCTTTTCTGTCGAATCGAAGAGGTACTCCTTGTGCGATTCGAAGACATCGAGCCCGTACTTTTCTAGGAGCCTCAGGACCCCCCGCTCGCCGACGACACACGATCCGATCTGCGCGCGCATGTCGGCGGCGACGATATCGAAACGTATATTTGCGAAGATGAGGTCCCACACGTCTTTTCTCAATTTGCCGCGTTCGTAGACCTTCACCGGCGGTATGCGGAGCGCCTCCTGCCACACCTCTGTCGCTTTCGGATTGTAGCCGCCCGCGACGGCGCCCCCGATATCGGCCTGGTGACCTTTCGCGGCGGACCACGCGACGAGCTTGTCCTCGAAGAATATCGGCTTGTAGACGGCGACGTCGTTGTTCTGGTTTCCCATCGAGAAGACGTCGTTGTGGAAGATGACGTCACCGGGATAGATCTCATCGCCGAAGTAATCGACGATGTACTCGCAGACGGGACCGAGGGAGAAGGAGAGGATAGGGAGGTTCTCGGTCTGCTCGAGCATCTTTCCCTTTCCATCATAGAGGCCGGTCACGAAATCTTTCGCCTCACAGAGTATCGGCGATCTCGTTGTCTTGGTGATGACAATGCTCATCTCTTCGGTGATCGACTTGAATCTGCGCTGAAGAACCGAAACGAGTATCTTGTCGATTTTCATCTTTCTATTCCTATTTTGGTTATGATCTCCGCTTCCTTCTCTTTCACGTATACCGTGTAGCTCCCGTAGCGATCGCAGAGGACGTTGAATTCGGGTGTGACGAATGTCGTCGTGTTCACCTGCTCGATAATGGCGGGTCCTTCGATGCTGTTTCCGTATTTCAGCTTGTGCCCGTCGTAGACAGGGATCTCATCAAAGACCTGTTTTCTCGGCAGGTAAACCTTTCTCTTCTTCTTGAGTGCCGCTGAAGGATCCTCTCCCGTGTATTCCTCCTTGAGGAATTGGGGCTTGACCGTTTTTCCGACGGCTAGGAGCCGGAGGTTGATCACCTGTATCGGTGTCCCTTCCTCCTCGAGTGAGTATCCGAAGAGACGGTTGTGCTCGGGATGAAATTTACCGGTGATACCCTTGATATCGCCGCTTTCAATTTCTTCTTTCGTAATTGTGACAGTCACCTCGTGGTACTGCTTCACGTAACGCATATCGAGCGAGGGAATGAACTGGATGTCGTCTTCAGGTATATGCTCCGATTCGAGAAGTTTCGCCGCCTCATTCTCCATCTCGTGAAAAATCGATTTGAATCTCTCGACATCGAGGTCGCGCAGGCGTGTCGAGTATGTCTGCACGAAGTTGTGCTTAAGATCCGACATGAGCATGCCTGCCGCGCAGAAGATAGACGATTCCTTCGGAACGACGATCACCGGCATTTCGAGCTCGAGGGCGATCATGCAGGCGTGAACGGGTCCGGCGCCCCCCGCCGCCACGAGGGGGAACTCCCGCGGGTCGTGCCCGCGCTTGACGCTGACCTCTCTCACGCCGGAAGCCATGTTGACGTTTATCACGCGGTACATGCCGGCCGCCGCCTCGACGACATCCATGCCGAGCGGATCTGCGATCTTTTCCTTGATTGCCTTTTCGGCATTTTCGTAGTTGAGGGGCATCTTGCCGCCGGCGAAGAAATCCTTGTCGAGAAGCCCGAGAATGAGGTCGGCGTCGGTGCAGGTGGGGAGCTCGCCGCCGAGATTGTAACAGGCGGGTCCCGGCTTCGATCCCGCGCTCTGGGGACCCATACGCAGGAGCCCGCCCTCGTCGACCCACCCGATGCTGCCGCCGCCGGCGCCGATAGTGACGATATCGAGCATGGGAAGCGACAGGCGCAGGCGGTTAATCTCGCCCTCCGTTGTGACGAGGGGCGTTCTTTCTTTTATCAGTGCCGCATCGAAGCTCGTTCCTCCCATGTCCACCGTTATGCAGTCGTCGTAACCCTGTATCGATGTATACTCGACACCCGCCAGCGGCCCCGCGGCGGGACCTGAGAGCAGCGTGACGGCCGCACTGTCCATCGCGATCTGCGGAGAGACAACGCCGCCGTTCGACTGCATTATCAATAGTACACCTTCGAAGCCTATCTCTTCGAGTTTTTCAATGAGGCTCGTCAGGTAGCTTCGGAGAATAGGGCCGACATAAGAATTTAATACCGTCGTCGATATGCGGTCGTAGAATCTGATGCTCGGCAGGAATGTCGATGAAACGGTGAGGTAGGTGTCTGGAAACTGTTTCCTTATTATATCGGCCGCCTGTGATTCGTGGTCCGGATTGGCGAAGGAGTTCATGAAGCAGATCGCTATTGCCTCGATCCCTTCCTTCTCTAAGAGCTTCGCCGCTTCGAGGACATCGGATTTGTTGAGTCCGGTGATTTTGTCGCCCTTGTAGTCGAGACGTTCCTCGATCGGGTACCGCAGGTATCTCGGGACGAGCGGCTCCACGTTCGTGTACCGGTTGTTATACTGCTCCTCGCGTATGCCCCGTCTCATCTCGAGGGCGTCGCGGAGGCCCTTTGTGGTGAGAAGCCCCGTTTTCGCCCCTTTTCTCGTCAGCACGGCGTTCGTCGTAACGGTCGTTCCGTGGACGATCGTTGTCACTTTTTTTATAAAGTCTTTGAGATCGAGATCATGGGCCTTGGCCATTTCGGAGAGGCCGTTCATCAATCCCACGGAAGGATCGTCGGGAGTGGAGAGCACTTTATAGATTTCCGGGTTCTTGTTTTCAGAGGTAAGCAGAAAGTCGGTGAAGGTTCCGCCGACGTCTATTCCTATCTTGAATTCCATCGTTATCTAATCGCGATCATCTGTGAAAATTGTTAAGACCAGAGTTTTATCTTATCGATTCGGATTCCTGTTTCTTACAGTCCGATCGGTTCCTTGAATTCGCCGAATACTTCCCTGAATACATTCGTGATCTCACCCAGTGTGGCGTAGCTCTTGACCGCGCTCAAAATGTGCGGCATCACATTCTCATCCGTTTCGGCGGCCTTCTTGAGCTCCTCGAGCGCTTTCTCGACTTCCTCAGAATTTCTCTCACGTTTTATTTCTTCGAGCCGTTTCTTCTGCTTGTCGGCGACCTTTGAATTGAAGGGATGAAACTCGATGTCGGTCATTTCCTCTTCCATGACGTACTTGTTGACGCCTATCTTGGTGATCTCTCCCGATTGTATCTTCTTTTCCTTAATATAGGCCTGCAGGCTGACCTCTCTCTGTATGTATCCCGTCTCGACCGCCTTTATCATGCCGCCCATTGTTTCCACCTCTTCCATCGCGGCTGTTATCTTCTTCTCTATCTCGTTCGTGAGCCATTCGACGTAGTAGGAGCCGCCCAGCGGATCGACCGTGTCGGTGAGACCCATCTCGTCGGCAAGGATCTGCATCGTACGGAGGCTGAGCAGGGCAGCCTTCTTGGACGGGATCGTATATGCCTCGTCGAATGAACACAGCGCCATCGTTTGTGTGCCCGAGAGGACCGAGATAAGCGCGTAGTAGGCACCGCGCACTATATTGTTCTCGGGCTGCTGAACGGTCAGTCCGCCGCCTCCACCTCCGGCGATCATGCGCAGGATCATCGAGCGGGGATTCTCCGCGCCGAAGCGTTCCTTGATGATCTTAGCCCACATTCTTCTTCCCGCCCGGAATTTCGCCACCTGCTCGAAGAGGTTGCCGTAGATGTCGAAGTTGAAGGCGATCCTGCCGGCGAAGTCGTCAATCTTTATGCCGCGCGAGAGGACTTCCTCTATGTAGGTGATGGCTATCTCGAATGCGTATGCCATCTCCTGGACCGGTGTGGCGCCCGATTCTCTGATATGGTAGCCGCAGACACTAAAGGGGTTGAACTTGGGAACGTTCTGCGAGCAGAACTCGACCATGTCGCCGATGAGCCGTATCGACGGCTTTACGGGGAAGATCCACGTACCGCGCCCGATGTATTCCTTGAGTATGTCGTTCTGTGTCGTGCCGCGCACCTGCTCCCAGGGGATGCCCTGTTTCTCGGCGAGGGCGAGATACATGGCGAGCATCACCGAGGCGACGGGATTGATCGTGAGCGCCGTGCTGATCTTGTCGATCGGTATGCCGTTGAATGCCTCTTCGAAGTCTTTCAGTGTGTCGATAGCCATCCCGACCCTGCCGACCTCTTCCTCGGCGAGGGGATCGTCTGAATCGAGGCCGAGCTGCGTCGGCAAATCGAAGGCGACATTGAGCGCCGTCTGTCCTTCTCCAAGAAGCCACTTGAAACGCTCGTTCGTCTCGGTCGCCGTGCCGAATCCCGAATACTGGCGCATCGTCCAGGGGCGCTTGCGGTACATGAATGGATGGATGCCGCGGGTGAAGGGATACTCACCCGGCAGGCCGATATCTTTCTCGAATGCTATGTCCTTGACGTCTTCGGGACCGTAGACAGGCTTTACCTCGATCCCCGATTCGAGAACGACTTCTTTGAGCTCATCTGATTCGCGTTTCTTCATGGTGCACTTCAGCCTTGTTCTTTGTTGCGATTGTATCGCGCTTCGTGTCGATCTACGTTTTGACCTCGTTTTTTATGAACCCGATTATCTCGTCGAGCTTCGAGCCGACGGGGAAGACCTCGGTGACGCCGTAGCCCTTGAGCTCTTCGATATCCCTGCGGGGGATATTCCCGCCGACCAGAACCATCTTGTCGGTGAGCCCCTTCGCCTTGATCTGCTCCATCAGCTTTCTGCTCAGGGGGAGGTGGGCGCCTGAGTAGATCGAAAGCCCGATGACATCGACGTCTTCTTCCATCGCCGTCGTTACGATGTCATCGATCGTTCTGTGGAGACCGGTATAGATGACCTCCATGCCGGCGTCTTTGAGGGCATGGACGATCACCTTGGCGCCCGTGTCGTGTCCGTCGAGCCCCGGTTTTGCGATGACGACCCTGATTTTTTTCCCGCGGGCGGGTTCGTTTTTATTCATGATAATTGCAATTTTATCCAGGCTGATAGAAGTCTACTCGAGCTTCCGTGTTTCAATGCTAGTACTTGCCGTCGATGATCTCGGTCAGAACGCCGTGCGTCGCGGCCGGATGGATGAAGGCGAAGTTTCTCTTGTACTCTGCGAAAAACCGCGGTTTTTGATCGATCAACCGCACGTTATTGCGTTTGAGCAGTTCGAGGGATTCCTCGCAGTTGTCGACGTTGTAGCTGATGAGCATGACGCCCTCGCCTTTTCTCTCGATGAACTTCGCCACTTCGCCGGTGCCGTCGAGGTCTTCCATGATCTCGATCGCCGTCTGTCCCACCATGAAGCCGGCCACGCGTATCTTCTCCGGTTCGTCGTCGTAGCGGTAGGCCACTTCCCAGCCGAAGTTATCGATGTAATCCTTCTCCGCCTGCTTTACATCCTTAACCGCGATGCAGATATGATCGACAAAGTTTGTACTCAGTTTCTCGGGCATTTCACACGCTCCTTGTTCGGTGGCGCTCCCTGTAGAGAGGAAGCAATCTCTCGCATTTATTTTTTTGAAACAAAGGGCACATTTCCCGTCTCCGGCGAACCGGGGGGAGGTTTGAAAATGATCGCGCCCTCGATCGGACACGCCTCGAAGCATTCCCCGCACTGAAGGCAGAGATCGAGGACGATAGCCGCCTTCTTCTTGTGCATACCGATGATGCCCGGGGGACATGCCTTGGCGCAGCGTCCGCAACCGGTGCACCGGAAGGCATCGATCCACGGGTACAACCCCACATGATCGGAAGTGGAGTTTGGATAGACGCACATTTTCGTTCCCGGTATGTGGGGTTTGGCGCTCGGAATCTCGTTTAAGAGCATGTCGTTCTCCTTCTCGTTACGCGATTGATTATTTACTCACAAAAACTAGAATCTCATTCCGAGACGATAACCGTCCTGTATGGCGTCGATGCCGCGCCGCACCCACACGCAGTCGCCGATCATCGCTGTGTCACCCTTGAAGGCGCCGTATCCGAGCTCCTCGTTGGGAACGAGTGTAGCGAGGATGACGGTATCGGCGGGCACCATCTCGTTCTCGAACTTTTTCTTTTCCTTTGTCTTTCTATCCACGATCGTCCAATCGGCGACAACGCCCCCGTCGGTGATCTCCTTGACCTTCCCGTTGGTCAGCTGCTGCACCTTCGTCTGCTTGAGCCTGAGGCGATAGCGCCAGATGTAGGAGGGATTCACATCCCGGCCGAATCGGGCTGCGGGATCGATAATGGCGATGCTGCCGTCTGTGACGCCGTTCTTTTTCATCGTGTCGATAATGAAAAGGGTAAGCGATATCGCTGCGCCGGAGCCGCCGAGTATAACGACATTCTTGCCGAGCTTCGCTGTGCCGGTGAAGACGTCGAACATGTTCACCACGTGCTTCTTGTCCGCACCGGGGATATCGGGAATCTGCGGGACGGCGCCCGTTGCGATAACGAGTGAATCGGGTTTTTCCTTCTCGACGAGCTCCTTTGTCACCGGTGTGTTGAGCACGAACTTGACGCTGAACTTGTCGCACTGCGCCTTCATGTTATTAACCCAGCGCATGAATTCCTCGTCGTCCCAGTACCTGTCCGAGTCCTCACCGTAGGGATTACGCGAGGCGTAGTACCACTGGCCGCCGATGTTGCCCGTCTTATCGTAGACCGTCACATCGTGACCCTTCTCGGCGGCGATACGCGCCGCCTGAAGGCCGGCGATGCCGGCGCCCGCGACCATGATCTTTCTCTTTACCTCGGCCTCGGGGAAACCGTAGTAGCCCCATTCACGCTCGCCCTCGTGACCGCAGGAGGGACGTACCGTGCAGGTGACGGGCGCGTCACGGAAGAGCCTTGCGAGACAGACCTGGCAGGCGATGCAGGGGATGATATCCTCCTGGCGGTCCCACATGATCTTCAGCGGCAGGCCGGGATCGGCGATCATCGGGCGGCAGGCCTCCCATATATCGAGATTGCCCTCGGCGATCGCCTTTTCGGGCAGCTCGGGCGTGAAGAGCCGGTAGGCCATGCTCACCGGTATATCGATAGCCTTTTTTGTGCGTTCTGCTACGTAGAGCCACTTGCCCATCGGAATATCCCGCGATATGACGGATCCTAGTGACTCCTGCCAGCCGACCGTCACGCTGATATAATCGCTTCCCGCCTCTTCTGCGATCTTTATCGATCTCATGCTCTCCTCTTCGGTGTTTCCACCGACATCGTCGAGCAGTTCCCAGCTGCAGAGGCGGATGCCGATCGCGACATCGTCGCCGACCTCTTTGCGTATTCCCTCGATGATCTTGCGCGGCATCGCGCACCGGCCATCGATCTCGCCGCCGTATTCGTCGGTTCGCTTGTTCGTGTATTTGGAAATGTAGTTCGATATGAGGTAGCCGACTATTCCTGAGATCTCTATGATCTCGTATCCCGCCTCCACGGCTCTCCGCGCGCCGTCGATGTGCTCCTGGGTGCAGACCTCGATCTCCTCGATCGTCATCGCCTTTACCGGGCGGAAGCGGCGTAGCCGCTGCGGGACCTCGGACGGCCCTACGGTATAGTGGAGGTTTATACCCCCGACGCGTCCGCAGTGCATGAGCTGGAGGCAGGCGACCGCGTCTCCCTGGTGGATCACGTCGGCCATTTTCTTGAGCCCCGGAATGAACTTGTCATCCCAGATTCCCATCATGCCGATGTACCCCTGTCCTTCGCCCCGCGGATCGGTGTAGGCGCCCTGCGTCGTCACGATCCCCGAACCGCCCCGCGCGTGTGCCTCGATGTAGGCGAGTTCCTTCTCGGAGACGAAGCCGTCGCTGTAGTTGTAGTTCGTCTCGGTCGAAGCGTACTTGATTCGATTTTTCACCCATACCTTTCCGATCTGCATCGGACTGAATATGTGAGGATATTTTTTCTCTCCCGGTAACACTGGTTCTCCTCCTTTTGATTTTCGTTAATGAGCTTCGTGATTAAGAATCAACGCGCTTGTAGTCCGCCTATTGTACCCGGGAACGGCCATGAGGAAAACACTTTATTTGCTCAAAATCGCTCACAATCTGGTTCGGACACTGTTCGATACTGTTCCGACACTGTTCGACACTGTTCAGATACTGAATTGACATACGAGGTTGTCTTGTTTATGGTTGTGGGACGAAAAACGTGAAGAGGGAGGAGCACCAAACGTGAAACCCAGAGTTGTACTCAGCGTCGAACAGGCACTCACCATGACCTATGCGACGCTGCGCATGGTGCACCTCGGCTGGCGCGTCATCCGCGTGGAGGCAACGCCGGTGCCGGGGCGTAAATCGAAGGGCGATCCGAACCGCTACATCGGTCGCCCCGTTGCAGGGGACGACAGGCACAGCTATTTCATCTCGCCGAACCTCGGCAAGGAGGCGGTCGCCATAAACCTGAAAGAGGAGGAGGGGCAGGCCCTTCTTCACAAGATGGTCGAATCTCTCGGCGCCGATGTCTTCTGCACCAATACGATGCCGGCGCGCCACAAGCAGCTCGGCTTCGATTACGAGACGCTGAGCGCGATTCGCGAAGACCTCGTCTGGTGCAGCGTCTCGGCGATGGGCACAAAGTACCCCGATGTCCCGGGGTACGATCCCGTCTTCCAGGCGCTCTGCGGCTACATGGATCTCACCGGCCATCCGGACGGTCCGCCGCTTCAGTGCGGACCGCCGATCATTGATCTCAAGGCGGGTGACGAGGCATTCACACAGGTCGTGCTTGCACTCATGGAGCACGGTGAGACGGGCAGGGGCAAGATGATCGACATATCAATGGCACAGGTTGCCGTCTCCTGGCTGCACACCTTTCTCCCGATGCTCGATATGGGGAGCCCCCCCTCGGAGCTCAAGCGCAGCGGCAACGAGCACCGCCAGTTCATCCCCGTCAACGCCTACCGGACGAAGGACGGTTACATATATATGGCGATAGGCAGCGATGCGATGTGGCACCGCTTCGCAAAGCAGCCGATGTTTGCATCCCTCGAACAGGAGCGCTTCGGCCACAACGAGGGGAGGCGAAAGGATCGTGCGGAGCTGCACGCGTCAATCGAAGAGATCATGATGCAGTATCCTACGAGCGAGGTCAATGAGGTGCTCATCGCGGCCACGATACCTCATTCGCCGATAACGCCGATAGAGGAGGTGCCCGACCTTCCCTTTGTCTCGGAAACCGCTCTGAGGACGACCATGCCGGACGGCGGCACCGTGCGGCTGCCGCCGCCGGCTCAGTCCACCGATTATCTCGAGGAGCTCGACGGAGAGCTTCCCTTCGCCCCGTCGTACGGCGAACATACCGACTCGATACTCGGTGAGATCGGCCTGGGGATTAAAGAGATCGCCGCTTTGAGGGAAAAAGACGTTGTTGCATGAATTGTTTTATTGTTTCGTGTTACGCCGGACACTTAAAGGAATGATTTAAGGGTATGATCCGCTATAACTACTTAAGGCCAAGCTCTATCGAGGAGGCTCTGGAGCTGGAAAACAAGATCCCCGGCGCCCTCTTCATAGCCGGTGGCACGGACATGATGGTCAAGATCAAGAACGGCGATGTCGCGCCGTCGGTGCTCGTTTCGCTTCGATCGATCGCGGAGCTAAAGGGCATAGAGGAGAACGGGGGGACGCGCATCGGTGCAATGACCACGATCAGCGAATTGATAGAGCATCCTACGTTACATAAGAACTATCCCCTGCTCATAGAGGGGGCGATAAGGCATTCGGGTCCACAGATACGAAACGTCGCCACCATCGGGGGGAACCTCTGCAACTGCTCTCCCTGCGCCGATACGGCGACGCCGCTGCTCGTTCTCGATGCGAAGGTCCGGATTCGAAACATCGAGGGAAGCCGTGAGATGCCGATCGAGGAATTCTTTCGAGGACCGGGTGAAACATGCCTCGCCGGCGGGGAAATCCTGACCGATATCCTGCTGGACCCCCCTCGAGAGAAGGCGAGAGCGGTATTCATGAAGAAGGGGCGCGTGAAGATGGACCTTGCGATTGCCAGCGTATCGGTGCTCCTCGAGATGGAAGGCGATCGATGCCGGAGGGCGCGTATCGCGGCGGGCTCCGTTGCGCCGGTGCCGCTACGTCTTGCGAAAGTGGAAAAACTGCTCGAGGGCAAAGCTATCTCGAATGAGATCCTTAGAAAAGCGCAGAGAGTAGCCGCGGAAAGTGTAGCTCCCATCACCGACATCCGCGCCGGTGAGGAGTACCGCAGGCGGATCGTCGGCGTTTATGTAAAACGAGCGATAGAGAGGCTCATGGGGGACAGCGGGTGAAGACGGAAGTTTCATTTATTATTAACGGGTTTGACGTCACCGTCAGCGTCGCGGGGCATCACCGTCTCATCGACGTGCTCCGCGGGCCGCTCGGGTATACCGGCACGAAGGAGGGCTGCGGGGAGGGGGAGTGCGGCGCGTGCACCGTCATCGTCGACGGGCGTGCCGTCAACGCATGCCTCTATCCCGCATTCGAGGTCGAGGGGAAGACTGTGACGACGATAGAGGGACTGAGAAGCTCGAAGAACGAGCTCTCCGCCATACAGCAGGCATTTGTCGATTGCGGGGCGATACAGTGTGGCTTCTGCTCGCCGGGCATGATCATGTCGACGAAGGCGCTGCTCGACCGCAATCCCGATCCGACCGATAATGAGATCCGTGACGCGCTCGTCGGCAATCTCTGCCGCTGTACCGGATATGTTCAGATCATCGAGGCGGTAAAGCAGGCGTCTGCTAAGTTAAGGAACGAAACGTGAATGAATTATGTTATTTGTATAAAGTAAATTCTACGGATTGGAATGAGGTTTGAAAGACTTTCGATACATAGGCAAAGAGGCGCCCCGCCCTGAAGCGGGTGACAAGGCGGCGGGCAAGGCCAATTACATCCATGATCTGGTCCGTCCCGGGATGCTCTATGGAAAGATCAAGTTCAGCGAATATCCCCATGCCCTCATAAAGTACATCGATACCTCGAAGGCCGAGCACCTCCCCGGTGTGAAGGCTGTGATCACCGCATACAACACACCCGAGGTCAGGATCGGTTTCATGAAGGATAATTTCGCCCTGAAAAAGGGCAGGGTCCGCCAGTACCGTGATGAGGTCGCCGCGGTAGCCGCGATCGATCCCGAAATCGCCGAAGAGGCGGCTCGGTTGATCGAGGTCGAGTACGAGCCGCTGCCTGGCATCTTCTCCCCCGAAGAGGCGATGAAGGAGGGGGCGCCGCTCGTGCACGAGACCGACGCGCGCGGGCGTCCGCGAACGGACAACATCCTGCCGCTGAAGTTCCATCACGAGTCGGGTGATCTGAACGCGGGAAAGAAGGCGGCGAAGCATACCGCCGAGGGTGGGTTCTCGACCCCCTGGATACAGCAGTCCTGCATGGGAACGGCCGGGTGCATCGCCGAGTTCGACATGAACAGCAACCTTACCCTGTGGGCGAAGACACAGATTCCCTTTCTCGCCCAGCGTGATTTCAATCAGGCCCTCACCGCTATGGGGCTCGGCGGCAGGAATGCGCGTGTCATCGTGCCGACGCTCGGCGGCGCTTTCGGCACGGGGCTCGATACGCACACCTACGAGTACATTGCAATACTACTCGCCTTCAGGACGGGAAAGCCGGTGAAGATCGTCTACACGAGAGACGAGGAGTTTGCCAATCTCTCTCCCCGGCAGTCGTCGCGTACGAGGATCGTCCAGGGTTGTGACGCTGAAGGTAAACTCACCTTCCGGGAAGTGAACGTGCTCCAGGACAACGGCGCCTATACATCGTGGGGTGCGACGTACCCCTCGGTAATGATGCTGCCGGCCACGTCGCTCTACCGCGTTTCGAACGTCTACTTCGACGCGAAGCTCGTTTACACGAACAACACCTACAGCCAGGCGATGCGCGGCTACGGCAATCCGGAGCTCAGCTGGGCGCTCGAGAGCAACATGGATGAGCTCGCCCTAAAAGCGGGGATCGATCCGTTCGATTTCCGGATTATCAACTGCAACGAGCCTGGTGAGACGACCCCCATGGGGCTCAAGGTCAGTACCTGCGGTCTCAGGGAGTGTCTCGAGAGCGTTTCGAAGAAGCTCGAATGGAAGAAGAAGCGGGGCAAGGGTACGCGCCGCGGCGTCGGGATGGCTTCGCTCATGCATGTCGGCGGCTCGGCACGTATCTACCGCTCCGATGCGAGCGGCATCATCATGAAGCTCGATGATTTCTCAAATGTGAATGTCTACTACGGCGGCGTAGAGATGGGGCAGGGGCTGCACGCGTTTCTGCGGCAGGCGGTCGCCGAGGCGCTCGGTGTGCGAATCGACAGGGTATTCATCAATCCCACCGATACCGGCACCTGCCCGTGGGACGTCGGGACACACGCGAGCCGCGGCGCCTTTATGGCGGGTAACGCGGCCATCCTCGCTGCGCAGAAGCTTCGCGCGAGGATCTTCGAGCTCGCCGAAGAGTTATTCTCCAAAGAGGTGGCGAAGAATATCAAAAAGCTTCAGAAGAAAGATCCCGCATTCGAACCTCCCGACTTTGATGTCTCGGCGGCGGCAAAACGCGACCGCTTCGAGCTGGAGGGCGGATTTATCTTTATCAAGGACGCCCCTGAGGAAGAATGCCTGCGCGTGGAAATCGGGAGAATGCTTCGCGCGATGCATTTTCGCAACCAGGGCCAGATGCTGACCGCCGAGGTCTTCTACGATCCCCCCAACGAGCTTCCAGACTTCGAGAAGGGGTACGGCAATATCTCCGCCACCTACGCATACGGCACGCAGGGCGCGGAGGTCGAGGTGGACACCGAGACGGGGGAGGTCACGATCCTCCGGATGGTCGCCGCTCACGATGTCGGCAGGGTGCTTAATCCCCAAACGCTCGAGGGCCAGATTTACGGGGCCCTTGCACAGGGTGTCGGCTACGCACTCTACGAAGAAGTACGTACGCACGAGGGAAAGATCGAAAATCCCAGTTTTCGCGATTACAAGATTCCGGGTACACAGGACATGAACTTTCCGATCGAGCTCGAGTTTATCGAGACGGACGACGAATACGGCCCGTTCGGCTCGAAGGGGGTCGGCGAGCCCGGCCTCGTGCCGACCGCCCCGGCGATCGCAAACGCGATCTATGACGCGATCGGCGTTCGCATCTACGATCTGCCCATTACCCCTGAGAAGATACTTGCAGCGCTTGATAATAAATGACAGGTGGACCTGCATGTCGGAAAGGAGTGTGGTCGACATGAGACGTGGCTCTGCATGTCAGAGGGGAGCGTGTTCAAGATGAGAATGAAGACCCTGCTGCTCGTGCTCGCAGTGCTCTCGCTGTCGGTTTCGGCGCTTTTCAGTGCCGGAGAGAAGGCGGAGAAAATAGAGATCAAGCCGGTGCTCGTCGGCGCAGGTCTCGAGAGTGGACTGGAATTCAAGCTGGCACGAGTCTTTTCCATGTACGCAGGAATATCGCTCGATCTGCATTTCAAGAAAGCCTTTGATGACTTTTCCGGTATGATCAAAGACGAGGATATGCGGGCTAAGATAGACGAGATAGGCTATACATACGAAGGCATGCAGTTAACTTCAGCAGGTGTCATACTGGGGCTGAAGTACTATTTCTAGCTTCCTCAAGCGCGGTTTGAATCGGTGGAAATATCACACGCAGGACGAGATCGATTTCTCAGCGTGCTCCACATATGTGTGGGATTAGCCCTGCTGCCCCTCTCGTATGTATTCGGCTTCTTGCTTGTCCCGATTGTTGCACTCGTACCGCTCTGGATGATCGTCCTCGGTATCAAGCTTTGGCGAAGTTCCGAAAAAGCGATGCGCTTGCTCAGACGAACCCATTACATTCTCATTATTCTTGGGGCAATTATGATCGCTTACGGGATATATTGTCTTTGGAGGGCTCATCTCAGCGCGATGGAGGGCGGGGGGCTCTTGGGAGCTTTTGGCGTTATACCGATCCTGTACGGGATTTTGCTCGGAGTTACATCGGTGATTTCATTGGTAATTGATAGAAAAGTGCGTTGCTGAAAAATAGCGAATCAGTGGTGTGTTACTTTTTCCCTGCTTCATAGCCCATCTCGAATGCTCTGAGATTCGTCTCGAGGTGGGCTTTTTTCGTGATAGATTCGAGCACGGACTTCAGCTCTTCATATTTATAGGGGACGAGGCCGGTTCCCACGGAATAGCCGATCAGTATGATATTCGTCGACATGATCGATCCGATCTTCGCTGCGGCGCCGCTTGCGTCGAACGATCTGAACTCGGTCTCATTCTTCCCAAGATGATCGAGCACCTTCGCATCGAAACGAGCGGCGTTTTCGAGATTGGTGAAGCAGACGCCGCCGTTTCTCAGGAATTTCAGGCTCTTGTAGGTTTCGTTCTCCTCGAAGGAGTAGAGGATATCCGCCGTTCCTTCCCGGATCATGGAGCTGTGAAAAGATCCGAGCTTTAAATGCGCGGTAACGGAGCCGCCACGCTGGCTCATGCCGTGCGTTTCGGAGCCCATGACGGCCATCCCCGCTTTCAAGCCCCACTCGGCGATGAGCCTCGAAGAGAAGAGGATCCCCTGTCCGCCGATTCCCGCCAGTATGATCTGCACTTTCTTCATCAGCCTTTAATCATCTACCCCGACGATGGCGTCCTGCGGGCAGACAGTAATGCAGACGCCGCAGTCGACGCAGTACATGCGGTTGATCACGACACGCTCGGTGTCTTCGTTCATAACGAGGGCCGGACACTCGAAGTAATCGAGACAATACCTGCAGCCATTGCAATCATCATTGATTTCAACCTTGATCGAGATCTTGTTGCGCACTTCGGGGTACCGTATCACGCAGGGATGTCTCGCGACGATCACGGCTATCCCGCCGTCCTTTTCCTGATTGTACGCGCGTGCCTCTTTGAGGAGCGCTATCAATTCCTCGACATTGTAGGCGTCCAGTGTTCGAATCCATGTCACGCCGCATCCCCTGATCAATTCCTCGAGCGGAACCTTTTTGCCTTCGCCACCGTCGGCCGTCACACCGAGGCCGGGCGTCGGCTGCATTCCCGTCATCGCGGTTGTTTCGTTGTCGAGAAGAACGAGTATGAATCGCGCGTTGTTGTAAACGGCGCTCAGCAGCGAAGTGGTGCCCGAATGATAGAATGTCGAATCGCCCATTGTCGCGACGATGGGGATATCATTGTTATCCTGATGGTACGCCTGGTAGAAGCCGCTCGCCAGCGTGATCCCCGCGCCCATATCGAGAACGGTGTCCACCGCCCCGAGATTGATACCGAGCGTGTAGCACCCGATATCGCTCGTGTAGATCGCCTTCGGGAGCGCCTTTCTGATCGCAAAGAAGGCGGCCCGCTCCGGGCACCCCGGGCATAGAGTGGGCTTTCGGATCGGCAGCTCGAGCTCTTCGATCCGCTTGTCGAGGTCGGTCTCTTCGATCTTTTCGATACGGGTTGTGCCGTGCTCCCCGAGGAAATCGGCCAGAACGTTATTGATGACATCGGGGGTGAGCTCTCCATGGTTCGGTACGTGACCGGTCAGTCGACCAAGAATCTTGCGCTTGTCGATGATCTGGGATTCGATAACCGAGTCGGTTTCCTCCATTACGAGAACTTTTTCGTGCTCCTCGATAAAGGCGGCGACCCTCTTTTGGGGCAGCGGGTAGGGCGTACCGATCTTGAGGACATCAACGGTACCTCGAGTATCCGTATCTTCAAGGATATCCATGAGCGCGGCAAAACTCATGCTGCACGTGATGATGCCGAGCGGCGTGTCGTTGCCGTTTTCCACCTCGTAATTCCACTTTGTATCTGTTTCGAATCGCTCTTGTATATTCTTCAGTGTTTCGTTGAGCTTTTTGTGCAGGATCAGCCTGAATCGCGGCGTCGCCGCCCACCGGGCCGGTTCTTTCTTGAAATCGGCCGGCCGGTCGAGCTCTATCACGGGGGAAAGCGTTATGCTCTGCCTCGCGTGAGAGACCCTGATCGTCGGGCGCAGGAGAACGGGAACCTGGAATTCCTCGGAGAGCTCGAAGGCTTCCTTTACCATCTCCTTCGCTTCCAGCGGTGTCGATGGATCGTACACGGGCACCTTGGCGAACATGCCGAAGAAGCGCGAATCCTGCTCCGTCTGTGAGCTGTGCGGCCCGGGATCGTCACAGCTTATAATCACAAGACCCCCGACGACACCGGTATAGGCCGAGCTCATGAGCGAGTCGGAAGCGACATTGAGTCCCACCTGCTTCATGGCGACGGCGGCCCTCTTTCCCGATATGCTCGCGGCGAGTGCGTTATCGAAGGCCACCTTCTCATTCGCCGACCATTCGATGTAGGTATCGAGCCCCAGCTCTTTCTTGAATGCAACGACCGCGGGGAGAATCTCCGAGCTCGGTGTCCCGGGGTAGGAGGTCATGACGTGGCATCCCGCCTCGACGATGCCCCTGCCGATGGCGGCGTTTCCCAGGAGAATTCTGATTTCCTTGTCTTTGGCCATTTTGCTGGATCCGGACTTACGGAATTATCTATGTTATCGTATCCATATAAAGTAAACGTCGGAGGATTATGCCAGAATCATTTTTAAAATGCCAGACTAAAAGGTGAAGAATGAGTGCATTTCTCAGCGGCGGGGGAAGGGTTGAAGCATTTTCGGATCATAATCAATTGGAAGCCGGCATTCTGCAACCATTTGTTCGCGCAATTCATCGAGAATACGCCTGTCTCGTAGCGCATCCTTCCGGACATAATTCCCCGAGTGGTAGGGCTTGTCCGTTCTCTTCGCCGCCCAGGACGAAATTCCCTCGCGGATAGGAAGATAGTCCCTCCTGAAACGCGGGTCGTATTCCAGGTCGGTGATCATCGACCAGTAGTCATGGATCTGTATAAAGGTCGGTTTGATGTCGTCAAAGATGTAATCCTTGAGTTTCTGCGTATCCTTGTCCAAGGTCTTTCCAATGGTGCGATCGCAGAGACCTCCTAAGTCGTAAATAACATGTCGTGAGAAATACAACGTACCTCCCGCATCCGGACAGAGCAATGTTGTATCACCGATTCCCAGCATGTCTGCATAGCAGTTGAATCGATATGCCAATACGCGGGCGACCCTGAAAAACTTCAGCGGAGAATCGGCGGCGAATCTCCGGGAGCGCGGCAGGCTGAGAATAGCGGTCGAAGCGATGAAAACGATTCCGAGAACAGCTATCAATGCGATACGAAAGGCCGGTTTTTTGATGGTCATCGACAAGAACGCCGAAACGATGATGCCCAGGAATGAGTAGAAAAAGACAAAAAACGGCGAAGCAAATCTGAACTCTCCCATCCAATCGAGAGGTAGGAGGCTGTAAATGGCCCACGATGTGAGCAACATGAGCAGCAGGATGATATACGGCATGCGCTTGCGGGCCCTCTGGAAGAAGAGCGAAGAGATGATTATCAGTGCCAGAATCACCGGACTCGTGCGTCTCGAAAGCATACTGGCAAGGATGTCGTAGGTCTTTGTCACGTAATAGCGGGTGTGCAGGATGACCTCGTGCCCCGATTCCACTGTGGGGCCGCCCTTCACGTAGTACGGATTGGGTTTTGTGTCGTTGAAATATGTATATCTGAATATCATGAAGCTTCCGTAAAGCACGGCGAAAAAGAGCACATATATGAGCGCGTGCCTGATCACCGTTCTGTAGTGAGTCCTGTCGCCCAGCATCTTGATTAGACAGTAGAGAGGAAATACGAATGCAAAGACGATCCCGTCAGGTCTCGTCAGGCCTATCAAGGTCCCCGTGATTGCTATCACTATAGGCATTGCAAAAGTCGGCGCCGCCGAGCTCTCGTGTTTGAGAATAAGATAGAAGAGGAGCACGGAGAGCAGGATGTAAAGAGGATTCTCGAGACCGGATGTCGTCCATATGACGATACTCGAATTGAGTGAGAGTAAAATGAGGATAAGAGCGGTTATCCATCGTTTGTACTGCACGTCGCTGAAATACGTCACGATACATTTTTGAAGAATGAGGTAGGTGATGAGAATACAAACGGCGCTCAGAATTTTCACCGGGATGGCCGGATTTGACGGTGGCGATATAAAAAACGGAGAAAGAAGGATGGTCCAGAGGAAATTGGAAAATCCTTCCACCGGCGGCACACCGATTTGCGATACGAGGCCGTGTCCATGGATGAAGTTGTGTGCGTAGGCGAATGATATACCGGCATCGTCGACCAGCCACCTGCGAAAGAGTGAAGCGTGCAGGCAATAGACGATAAATGCTGAAACCGGTGCGAGGAAAGATGTCACGTAGCCCGATAGTGCAGATTGCTTCATCATAATCCTGATTTTATTCAACTCCTGTGGATTATGCCAGACTCTTGTGCAAATGACGAGAGCTATTGTATTTTTTGACATTGCATTTTTCCTGTGTTATGTGTTGAGCGGACGTCTACATTTGATAACGATTCGCTCTGGAGGCCACACATGATCAAGCAGATCAGTCATCTCGGGATAGCGGTCAAAGATCTCGATGAGTCGAGGGACTTCTACCGCTCGGTTTTCGGACTCGGGTCATCCGATCCGATTACGAGTGAAGACGGCACGATGAAGGCGAGTCTCGTCGAGATCGGCGGAACGATCATCGAGCTCCTGCAGCCTGTCGGCAATGAAGGGGTGATGGCGAAATTTCTCGAGAAGCGCGGGGAGGGATTTCATCATATTTGTTATGAAGTGGACGATATCACAGTGGAGATCGAACAGCTCCTGGCCAGGGGAATGGAGGTTCTTGGGACCCCGAGAGAGGGTGTGGAGGGGCTGGCCGTTTTTCTCCATCCGCGCGGGACGCACGGCGTTCTTGTCGAGCTTGTTGAGAAGAAGGAGTAGAGAGCTTTATATCTGTGCATTGAATATCCGGAGGATAGGGAATGGATTTCGAATTCACTGAAGAGCAGCGGATGATGCAAGACACGGCCCGGAAGTTCGCCGGGCGGGAAATGTTGCCGAATGTGAGGGATAATGTGCGCGAAGAGCTTTTCGATCGCGCGATCATCAAGAAGATGGCTTCACAGGGTCTCCTCGCGCCTCATATGCCGAAGGAGTATGGGGGATTGGAGCTCGATTATATCACCTCGGCGATTATCTGGGAGGAGCTCTCCAGGGTGAGTCTCGCGGTAACCCAGGCGGCGGTGAGCGGTCCCGTTCAGGCCGCGATGAACCTGCTCGACGCCGGCAGTGATGAGCAGAAGCGGAAATACCTGCCGGGTGTATGCAGCGGTGATCTCATTATATCGGGGGCCGTTGTCGAGCCCAACGCCGGCAGCGATTCATCCATGATCGAGACGACCGCCGTGCAGGAGGGGGATCGCTGGATCATAAACGGAAACAAGATATTCATCACGAACGGTGAGATAGCCGATGTCATCTTGTTCATCGCCCAGACGGACAAGAGTAAGGGGCTGAAAGGCCTCGCCTCGTTTATCGTCGAGAGGGGCACGCCGGGCCTCTCCAGCACGCCGATGAAGGGAAAGATCAGCTGGCGCGGCGGGAGCGAGGGCGAACTGAATTTCACCGATATGGAGCTTCCCCCCGAGAACCAGGTCGGCGAAACGGGACGCGCGCTGCGGGATGCGCTGCGCGGCATCGATACGGCCCGGTTGTTTCTCGCCGCAGGCGCCGTCGGACTCGCCCAGGACTGTCTCGATGCCAGTATTACATATGCAAAAGAGCGCGAACAATTCGGGAAGCCGATCGGCGGTCATCAGTTGATTCAGCAGCTTATCGCCGATATGGCGACGAAGACCGAGGCGGCGAGATTGCTCACGTTACGCGCCGCCGATCTCAAGGACCGTGGCATCCGCCACATAAAGGAGATGTCATACGCGAAATACTTTGCCACCGAGACGGCTCTCTGGGTTGCATCCCAGGCCGTCAAGATCCACGGTTCATACGGAACGTTCGATGATTTCCCCGTCGGGCACCACTATCAGGATGCGATCACGGCAACGATTCTCGGCGGCACGGCGCAGATGCACCAGTTGATAATCGGACAGCAGCTTCTCGAGATGGCTGCATTCAGGTAACGGCCGATCGTGAGAACGGAATCACCTTATGGATATAAATTCGTTATCCGAACAACTTCTCCGCTATCAGTCCGATGATGAAATCTATCATGACCTGATGCAGTTCAAGGTCAGGGAGATCCTTCTCGTAGCGACCATCTACGATGCCTTTATCCTAGAGCAGGAGGGTAAGCTGACGGATCTCATCTTCGGCGAGTATCATCAGCTCAATCTCTCTTCGGCCCCCCGTGTGACGAGTGTTTCCTTTGCCGAGGAGGCGCTCGAAATCCTGAATAAGAAACAATTCGATATGGTCATCGTGACGATGCGTATAGATAAGATGACACCGTTTGAATTGAGCGGGAAAATCAGGTCCATCGACCGCTTTATTCCCATCCTTCTATTATTGAACAGCGATAACGATATTGAGTTGATCAGTGACAAGGGCGATCAGCTGGAACATTTCGAAAAGATATTTGTCTGGAACGGTGATGCCAAGGTTTTCCTCTCGATGATCAAGTATATCGAGGACAAGATCAACATTGGACTCGATACCAGGATCGGGCTCGTGCGGGTGATCCTGCTCGTTGAGGATTCGATCCGTTACTACTCACGCTATCTGCCTATTCTCCATGTTGAGATCATGAAGCAGACACAGCGATTGATAGCTGATGAGCATCTCGATGAAATGAAGAAGCTGTTGCGAATGAGAACCCGGCCCAAGGTCCTCATGGCGGAGAATTACGAGGAAGCGATTGAGATTTTCGACAAATACAAGGACTACCTGCTCTGCGTAATTTCGGATGTGCGGTTTTCAATGGATAGAGAGCTCGACGAAGAGGCGGGCGTGAAATTGATCCGGCACATTAAAAGTGAACTCGGAGCTCTCCCTATATTATTGCAATCCTCCGAGCCGGAGAATGCCGGGAAGGCTTCCGAACTCAACGCAAGCTTCTTGAACAAGAATTCCGATAATCTGTCACGTGATGTCACTGAATTTATTTTCAACCATCTCGGATTCGGTGATTTTGTTTTCCGTGACAGTGCCGGCAAAGAAATAGCGAGCGCCACGTCGATGGCCGAATTCGAGGATCTGCTCAAGACCATTCCAGATGAGTCTTTGGTCTATCATGCCAACCGTAATCATTTCTCGTGCTGGCTCATGGCACGAGGCGAGATTCAGATAGCCAAATTAATTCAGCCGATCAAAGTCTCGGATTTTGGTTCCTATGCCGAGCTGCGGGGCCATCTCATCGATGTGTGCAAGGTCGTTCATGAGCAGAAAACGAGAGGCAAGATCATACTGTTCAGCGAGTCCGTGCTCGATGGGGAAAGGAATGTAATTCAGCTGACGGGAGGCTCGGTGGGGGGTAAGGGCAGAGGCATGGTGTTTCTCAACATGTTGATCCAGAATCGCAAGCTGTTTTTCGTCAGTCCCGACGTGAACGTTCTGATCCCTCAGACGACGATAATCGGCACAGATGAGTATGATTATTTCATCGAAGAAAATGATTTCCAGGACGTATTCATCAAAGAGGATGACTATGAGAAGATTAAAAGACTCGCGCTGAAAGGTCATCTCTCCGGGGAGATGCGGGAGAAATTGCGCATCTATCTCCAGCATGTGAATTGCCCGCTTTCGGTGCGATCATCGAGCCTGTTCGAGGATTCGATATCCCAGCCGTTTTCCGGCGTCTATGACACCTATTTCCTGCCCAACAATCATCCCGATATCGAGGTGAGATTGCGCCATCTGGAAGAGGCGATCAGGCTGGTTTATGTCTCCGTATATTCCGGGAACGCCCGGGCATATTTCGATGCGATAAATTACAAAGTCGGCGAAGAGAAGATGGCTGTGCTTCTCCAGAGGGCGGTCGGGAATCAGTACGGGAAACGATTCTACCCGCACTTCTCCGGTGTGGCGCAATCGTATAATTATTATCCGCTTTCTTATTTAGAGCCTGGAGACGGGATTGCAATACTCGGATTCGGTCTCGGGAAATATGTCGTCGATGGAGAGAAGGCATGGCGCTTTTGCCCGAAGTATCCCAAGATGGATTTCATCTCCCAGGAAGATCTTGTCAAGGAATCCCAGGTGAGCTTTTTTGCGCTCAATATGGAAGAAGACGGTGTCAATTTGCTCGAGGGGTGTGACACTACGCTCATGAGGCTCGATGTCGGCGACGCGAAAGATGACGGGACGCTTCGGTACTGCGTTTCCGTCTGGGATTACCAGGATAACATATTGAAGGTGGGAAATGATTACCAGGGGCCGATGGTTATGAATTTTGCCTCTATTCTGAAATACAACTATTTCCCCCTCGCCGAAACCCTGGAATCGATCCTCGGAACCATCAAGAGCTCGATGGGAATGCCGGTGGAGATCGAGTTTGCGGTGGATTTGAATGAGGATAAGAACGGCAAACCGAGCCTGTACATTTTGCAGGCGAGACCCTTGATCGGGAATATCGAGGAATTCAATATCGATCTCGATGTTATCGAGAGGGATGATCTGTTCCTCCATGCCGAGAAGGCGATGGGCAACGGCACTATCAACGACCTCTATGATATTATTTATGTCGATCTCGAGAAGTTTGACCGGGGCAAAACGGTGGAGATGGCACAGGAACTGGAGAAACTGAATATGATCGTGAGGGAGGAAAGAAGGAATTATATACTCATAGGTCCGGGGAGATGGGGGAGCAGGGATCGATGGCTGGGGGTGCCGGTAAGGTGGGCCCAAATTTCTTCGGCACGGATCATCGTCGAAGCGGAATTGGAGGATTTCCATATCGATACTTCCCTCGGTTCTCATTTTTTCCACAATGTCACATCGAATAATATCGGCTATTTCTATATCCCCTATGGTTCCGAAGATAATTTCATCGACTGGGAATGGCTGAAGAAACAGCCGGTCGCCAATACAACCGAACATTTCATTCATGTTCGATTGGAAAAACCGTTGATGGCGAAAATGGACGGACGGACGAGTGTATCCGTGATATATAAACAGCCTGATTGAGAGCATTGAATAAGCCGCCTATTTCAGGTAATTATCATTCTTGATTTCCACCGGCCCCTGCCTTGAAGCATGGCCAAGTTTCTGATATATTGTAGAATATCGAGGAGGAACCGAGTGCGACGAGCAACGTTGTTTTTAATCACTCTATTCGGATTCTGCATTTTCTTCACATCAGTATCCGCTCAAGACATCCCGTTCAATGAGCAGGCAATCGAAGACGGCGAGGATCATCGCCACTGCGGGGGTGTTTTCCAGCGTGATGACGAAATCCATGCCGCTGCGTTTCTGCCCTCGGATGATGACTGGATCGAGGATATGGGGGTTATCGTCCTTCGCATGGGCGCTGCCGTACGGTCCGAGGATTTCGAATATGTGCGGGACTTGCTCGCGATTCTTCTCCCGGCGATGGTCGACGTTCTCGGCTGGCCCGCTACACTGGACACCCTGACGGTAGAGATACGCACCGATATCACACTCGAGTACTACCGGTGCAGCACGAATGCGATCGCCATGGGTCCGATCATTCGCAACCCTGATACGGGCACCGACCGGGGTTGGGACAGCCTTTTCATGCACGAGCTCGTTCATGCATTCCAGGACGATCTGCTCTGCAGGGGGAGTTTTCCCTCATGGCTGACCGAGGGGATGGCCGATGCGGGAAGATATTTCGTCGCCGAGCGTGCGAGCGGGGCTTCGGGACGCGACCTCCGCCGCCGCCGCTTCGACAAGCGCATGGCTGTGTACGATCTCTACAATAATGCCGGCGCGCAGGTTCTCGGGGGAAAGTATACCCTCGCATACCGGCTCGATCTCGACTTCTTCTATCAGAATGGCGCGGGTGCCGTGCTCGTTCCCGCGATAGCGCAGATCGTCGCTGGATTCGATTCACCGCATCCCATGGCGAGGCTGACGGCGGAATTTCGGGCTGAAATGAATGCGGATCCTCCACACAGCATTTACGAAGCGATGGACCGCGCGTGGCGGGCGCCGGTCGACGGGGTATCGCCGCCGAGCCGTTGGGTGCGAAGCCGCGGCATCACCTGCCCCTCCGTGCGGGATGGCGAATTCGTAGCAGTAATTCCTTCCTATTCATACAACAATGTCAATCCGTCGAGATTGCGCATTCTCCGGTTCATGCGGGAGGGCATTCATTATGAGTACAGGTCACCGCTGGGGGATCTTACCTTTATAGGCACGAGCACGAGCGTGAAAATGAATATTGATACGTACTTCCGGCCAGATGTTCCCGATCTGCCCGAGGGCGCATACATGGTTCTCCTCGAGGGATCGGCGGAGGATGGGGAAGTGTTGGCCGCGAGAACCTGGATTCTGAATATCAATCCGGCCTTCACCGAAGAGCCGCTCTGGGAAGGTGTGGCGGTCGTGCTCACCGACCGTGACGGCCGTCCCGTCGACATCCCGCATGAAAGCTTGTCGGTCAACGGACGGATCACGGCTCGGGTGCCCGGCGGCGTGATCGCCCTGCCGCACGGAGGCGATCACGGGACCCTGACCTTCAAACTGAACGGCAGGGTTATCGGCACGGTTACCGCGACCGGAGAGCTGCCGCGGATGGTCGTAATCCCCATAGCGGATCATGCCCCCCGGCCGGTTGTCAAGTGGACGCCGTATCATCCCGCGGGTGGCGACAGGATGGTGGTGCAGTTGAGATTCGACCGTTCATCGCTTGCCTGGGAGGGTGACGAAGAGGTCGAGGTGGTGCTCTACGATATGAACCACACGGCCCTTGACCGTTCGGTGATGACGTTTCCTCTTTGTGCGACGTATAAATATTACTCGGCCGAGCTGACCGTCCCATCAGGCCTCGCGCACGGAATTCTGGAATTCGTCAAAGGCAGCTCGGTTCACACCGGGTGTTACCATGGGTATTGCTCCTGGCACTGGGGGTACGAGTTCGAGGTCCGGGCGCAGCATGCCGCCGATCAAATCGGCTCGGATTTCGACGGGACCCATTTGATAGTGACATTCGAGGAAGGGATAGACGAGGGGATGCTGAGGTTGGGCAAGGCAACGAATCCTGACGGTCCGTGGTTGCATCTATCACATATAGAGCCGACGCGGAATGGAAACAAGGTTCGTTGGGATATCGCCGCTGAAATAGGGGATGGAGCATTTTTCCATGTCATGCGTGTCAGCGGTACCGAAAATAGAGTTCTCCTGATGGAGTATATCGCGCCGGCGCCGACGACCGTGCGGCTCGTCGCCGGCTCGCCCTTTCCAAATCCCTCGAGCGCCGCCGTGCGCTGGCCGTTCGAGGTTACAGCCCCAGCGAGTGCGTCATTCGAGGTCTATGATGTCACGGGCAGACGCATTCATTCGAGCCGGGACATGGCGCTCCACCCCGGTATAGAAATTTTTCAGTGGGATGGACGGTATCTGGGCGATCCGGCGGCCCCCGGCATCTATTTCCTGCGTGTCATGGGACAGGGGTACAATTTCACACGCAAGGTCGTGCTCGTGCGGTGACCCACGAAAAATACCGGAATCCAGCTGGATCTATGCTGTCGAGAGCGGGATGTTTTCGAGAGTGGGATGTTGCCGCGATCTGACCTGATCTTCAAGCCAAACAATCCAGGTTTAAAGTTTTCATTCGGGAATTTGTCATTCTAGTGAGATCGAGATTTCTATTGAAGAATCTTGCGATTTGAATTATATTTTAGAATGTTCTGAAAGGATTGAAACATTGTTGTTAGAGAAATACAGCGAATTTATCGAAAAGTGGGGTTCGATGGGTGTGCTATGGGGCATCAACCGGTCCATGGCGCGCATACATGCGTATATCATACTGTCCGAAGAACCGGTCGACCTCGATACGGTGGCCGGCGAGCTGAATATCAGCCGCGGTAACGCGAGCATGTCGCTCAAGGAGCTGAGAAGCTGGGGCGTGATCGAGAGGGTGCATCTGTCCGGGGACCGGCGCGATTTCTATGTAGCAGAGCCGGATACGTGGAATATGCTGTTCAACATAGCGATTGAGCGGAAGAAGAGGGAGCTTGATCCCGCCTTGGATGCCCTGCGGCATTTGCTGGCGGAAGGGGATGTCGAGAAGAGCAAGGATGTTCACAAACGGCTGACGGAGCTCGAGAAAACGATGGCCACATTGGATCGCATCATGGAAAAGTTCCTGGGCAATGAACGTGCAAGCAAGGTGATGCTGGAGCTTCTCAGCGGCTCCGGTCCGAAGGATTAAATGATAATAAGAATTTTTCTTCTGAATAGAGTTCAGATGTTTCAGTATATACTGAAATAAAAGGAGATCCGATATGCCCGAGCTGCTCGATGAAATCACCGCGCCGATCACGGTCGAGTTACGTGAGACGGAAGAAGAAATAGCAGCGATGGTGAAATCGGAGATCCCGCTCATCAACGATATCGTTGATCATATCGCCCTGCACAAGGGAAAACGATTGCGCCCGATAGTCCTGTTGCTTTGCAGCGGTTTGTCCGGGGGAATATCGAAGGAATCGATCAAGGCGGCAGCGGTGATCGAACTCCTCCATACGGCGACATTGGTTCATGACGACGTTGTCGATGTATCCGATCTCAGGCGCGGCGGCCCATCGGTGAACGCGGTCTGGGGCAACAAGGCCGCCATTCTGATCGGGGATCTCTTCTTCTCGAGGGTTTTGAGCTGGCTCGCCCAATTCAATAATTCGGAAGTGACTGAAATCATGTCCCTGACAATCAAACGGGTTTGTGAGGGCGAATTGATTCAATTACGAAACGGATACCGCCATGAAGTTATCGGTGAAGACGTTTACTTCGATCTCATAATGGGAAAAACCGCCACAATGCTTGCCGCTGCATGCGAGATGGGAGCGATCTCGTCGAGCTCGGGAAACGGCGGTGGCAGGGAGATTCTGAAGGACTTCGGCGAGCATCTCGGCGTGGCATTTCAGATCAAGGATGACCTGATGGATTTTAACGGTTCCGAGAAGAATCTCGGAAAGCCTGTTTCAAGGGATTTAAGCGAGAATACGCTGACGCTGCCGATCCTCTATGGATTGAAGCACTCGAATAACGGTGATCGCGAGAAGGTGATAGCCATTTTGCGGAGAGGTATCGAAGATGGGGATATCGATGTCATTCGCCGGTTTGTCGTGGAATCGGGAGGGATCGCATATGCGGAGGAAACGGCAAAGCAGTATGCCGGGATGGCTCAGTCCTGTCTGCGCGGATACGGAGATTCGGCGTACAGACGGTCCCTCATGAAGCTGACCGGTTTTATTACCGATCGGAATCATTAGCTGAAAGCAGAATTCATTCAGTACCGCTGGTTTCCCTTGCCCCAGGTTTTCCTTCGAATATTGCGTTTTCACGAAGATATATTGAAAACCGCTCTCTAGCGTTTCCCCGCCTCATTGATCGAGGTTGCAAGGTAATCGCGGCGCTTAGAGGCGTTGTAGTGATCGGCGCTCTTCTTTGCTCCGGCGATATTGCCTACATAAAACGGCAGCGTGAAGGCGGCGAGCAGGTATCCGCCCGCGTAGTGTTCCTCCCTGATCAGATAGACGACGCTGTAGATGAGAATCCCGTTGAAGAGCAGGTGCCGCAAACCGTCGAACGCCCTTCCCGCGTACATCTGCCCCGAGCCGGGTATGACGGCGGACATGACCGCGGCGAGTGTTGGATTTCTACTGGAGAGACCGGATCCCGCAGCCGACTGCTGCGAGAGAAAAACCGCCTTGCTCTGATACCCCGAGACAGGGTGAATCCGCGCTACATCGTCGAAACGCTCTGACGCGCTTTCCCATTGTCCATCCGCCATCAGGCACATGCCCGTGAGTAAATGCGTCTGGGCGAGATCCACCGTCAATTGCGGTTTCATCCATGAGTAATGCGATGCGGTGTCGCTGATACCCGCGCGTTCGTTTCTTTCATCCTGCTGCGAGCCTGGGCCGCCTTCGAAGATGCATCGATCCAGATCGCTTCTGCATTGCGTGTATGCGCCTGCGTTAAAGCGTGACGAGGCCGTCATGAAGTACGCGACGTTTCGTGCATCGGTCGCGCGTGACCACCAGGCGGCCTGGAGGTACTGTGAAGCGGCATCGCCCCAGTGTCCGGTATTGAAGTAGCAGGAACCGGTCTTGAAGCGCGACCAGCCCTCGACACCGGGGTCTTGAGCGAGAAAGGCGACACGTTTGTATTCGGTCCCCGCCCGGTAGCAGTCACCCTCTTTCGCCAACGCGTCGGCAAAGGCGGTGTATTCGATCAGCCGATCCCATAACGATTCATCCGCTCGATCGAGGGGAAGGGGAAGATCGCCTATATCGGGAAGGAGCCATGGTGGCACGTGGGGCTCGGTGAGGGAACCATAGTCGCCGTCCACGGGATCGTCCAGTCTGCCACTGGGTCCCCGTTCGTAATACCGGTATGCGCCCGGGTGGCATCGGATCAACCTGTCGGCGGCGAGTGCCGACCCTTGTATGAAACCGTGTTCCTCGATGGCAACTGCCGCGAACTGCGAGCAGCTCGGCCTGAAGCCGCAGTGTCCGTAACGCAAATCGGAGATATACTTCTGATAGAAGGAGATGTGATCGAGTCCCGGAGAAGCTTCATCGGAGGGCTCGTTATCGCCCGCAGCAAAGCATCTGGGGGCTATCGTCAAAGCTGATAAGAGGATCCCCACGGTGGCGAAAAGTGTGAAATGTGATCGTTTTTTTTGTGTAAGCATATTAAAAAATAAGGAATCCAACGGTAAATCCGAAACTGAAATAGGAGATTGTGCTCGAATCGAGGTAATCGAGCGTCAACGATTTCTCCTGCGTCGCGTCCCATGATATCAGCGTGAATCGCGTAAAGATGCCGACGGTGACCGGCTCGATATTTACGCCGAATTCGAGCTTTAGTTCCCCGCCGAACCTCCACCGGGAGAGCTCATCGGTCCTCGTGCCGACGCGCATGTCGTTTTCAAATTCCCTGATCGTGGCACTTTCGGAGACTCTGAAGATCGTGGGCGCGATGCCGTAGCTGAAATAGAAGAGGCCCTCCGCCAGCGGCAGGAACTGCCCGAGCTGCAGACCGAAGTTCATGATCTCGAGCTTGCTCGATGTCGGCGAGTCACGCAGATCTCCCAATATATAGTCGAACTGCGGATCGCCGTCGGATCGCAGGTAGGCGAAAGTCGCATTGAGGTGTACCGTTCCGGAAATGGTCTTTCCGGCCTTGAAGCCGATCCGCCAGGCTTTCTTGTACTCGTTGTAAATGTCATTCTGCAGAAAAAGGGGATACGAGAGCTCAACAAGGAACTTCCATTTCGGCGGATCGAGCGCGATGCGCTGTGGCGCCATGATTACTTGTTCCGTATCGGATGGCCGCGTCTTTGGAGTATCCGTGACATACATTTCAGGTAGTTCGACGCGCACCAATTCGAACTGCCGTATCCACCCGATCATCGCCCCCTCTTCGAGGCGATGAATCTCAAGCCACATGGTGTTATCGTCGAGGTTGAAACCGGTGACCTCTACCTCGGTGCCTTTCGGAAGCGTTTCCATGATGTATCCCTCTGACTCGGGACCTCCCGGCCTGTCCCACAGCTTGACCGTGTATTCACCTGGATCAAATGGCTCGATAATCCCGATAAAGGGAAGATCATCCGAGCTTGTTCCGCCGACGGCTCTCGTCGAGATTACTTCAGTTTCGGATTCATCGCCGCTGAGACTGCTGAAGAAATCACCGATGCAGATGCCGAAGCCGCACCAACCGGAGGAACCATCGTCCGATTCTTCGGCTTTACGGTGCTCGTCGCGTTCTTTTTCGGCATCGGATTTCTTTTTAGGTACCTGCTTCTTTTTTGCTTTAACGGTGTCGGCTCTCGCTTCGGCAGCGTCGCCGGTGAGCGGGGCGGCGGTTATCGCTCTCGAATCAATGAGCGCAGCCGCAAACGAGGCTAATGTGATAGTTATGATCATCGAGCACACGAGCATGTGTTTCATAAATGGATTTCTCCTCCGTTTCGGATTCCCCTCCTTCCGAATGTCCCGCACGTGGCTGCTCTGAAATACTATTTTTTTCCGAAAAGCTTTTTCGGATCGACCGCCTTTTTCCCCTTTATGGGTTTCCGCTTGTAGGGCTTTGAGGGTTTCCCTTTCTGCCAAACCCCCTTTTGCTCTCCCGTTATGTCTTCGAGCTCCATTTGCTGCTTCGCTTTGAGCGCCCGAAGGATTTTTTCGGGCGTTATGGGGAGTTCCCTTATCCATACACCTGTGGCGTTGGCGATAGCGTGACCGATGGCGCCGAGGACGGGGAGGGAGGATCCCTCGCCGATTTCCTTTGCGCCGAAGGGTCCCTCGGGCTCGTAAGAATCGACGATACCGCTGAAGATCTCCGGCGTGTCCTTGATCGTCATCATCAGGTATTCGTGCAGATTCGGATTGACTATATCGCCCTTCTCGTCGTAGATGACGTCCTCCATGATCGTCTCGCTGGCGCCCATGACGATGGCTCCTTCCACCTGGCCGTGGACGGCCATCGGATTTATCGGCGTGCCGCAGTCGTGGTAGTCGGTGAAGCGATCGATCGACACCATACCCGTTTCCAGGTCGACGGACAGTTCGCAGACCGAGCTGCCGAAGGAGTAGGCGGGGCTCGTTCCCACGGCCGCTCCCTTGTAATCTCCGCCGAGACCCTCGGGCGGCTTGTAGTAGCCGGTTCCCACGAGCGGACCGTTATCGTTGAAATAGAGACGCGCCGCTTCGTCCCAGTCGAAGCTTTTTTTCGGATTGTCTTTGTGATAGATCCTGCCGTCTGCGGCAACGAGGCGGGAGCGCGCGCAGCCGAGCTCTTTTGCAGCTATCGGAAGCAGTTTCTCCACTATTTCCTGCGAGGCCATGACCACGGCGTTTCCCCCCATAAGCGTCACTCTTGAAGAGTAGGCGCCGAGGTCAACCGGGCTGATGTCGGAATCTTCCGCCCTGATTCGCACGCGCTCGAGGGGGATTCCAAGCGCCTCGGCACACATCTGGCTCAGTACCGTCTCCGCGCCCTGGCCGATCTCCGCCGCCCCGATAAAGAGGACGGCGGCCATGCCGTCCTCGAGTATCTTCACGACTGCATTTGCATGAGGGAAGACGGCTTTCTTGAGAAATGCCTTCGGCGTTTTCTCGTGGGCAGTCCGCACCTCTCCGCGGTAGATTGCGTATCCCGCGCCCGAAACGAATCCGCCCGCGCCGACGCCGATTCCTCGGCCCGGCTTCAGCTTTCCGTATTTCTTTTTCCAGCCCGATTTCTCGAGCACCGCGTCGAGTGTCGCCTTGAATTCACAGCTTCGGATGTCGAGGTCGTTGCATGTTCTCGTGTTTCTGTCCATCGCGTTAATGCGGCGAATCGCGATAGGATCGACACCGATATCGTCGGCGACCATGTTGAGGAGACATTCGAATGCGAACCGCGGCTGGGGCACGCCGTGTCCTCGGAACGCCCCGCATGCCGGTTTGTTCGTGTAGACACGAAATCCGTGGTAGCGGTAGTTCGGGATGTGATAGAGGGTGGGGATCATGCTTCCCGCATAGTAAGCGGTAATGACACCGAATGAGGAGTAGGCGCCGCCGTCGAGGTATATCGTGCTGTCGAAGGCCGTGATCGTCCCGTCCTTCTTCACACCGAGCTTGAATTTCATGTACTGCTTATGCCTGCCCCGCCCATGGTGAAACATATCCTTTCTCGTATAGACCATTTTCACCGGTCTGCCCGTTTTCTTCGAGAGTATCGCCGCGCAGAGGTCGAGCGGTGTCGTCTCGGCCTTTCCGCCGAAGCCGCCGCCGACGGTGGGACGCATCACCTTTATCCGTCCGAGCGGCATTTCGAATACGTTTGCGAGCATATAATGAACGTAGTGCGGTACCTGCGTTGCGGTATAGAGAACGAGCATCTCGTGTTGGTCCCAGTATGCGATCGCCGCATGCGGCTCCATCGGGCTCTGATAGGTATGGTTCCCTACGAATGTTTCTTTTCTTATGTAATCGGCCTCCGCGAAACCCTTCTCCACGTCACCGAAATGATGTTCTACTTTCGTATTTATATTGCTCTTGAAGCGTTTTCCCTCGTGTATCTGCACCGCGCCCTCCGCGATAGCTTCATCGGGTGAAAAGACGGCGGGCAATTCCTCGTATTCCACTTCGATGAGTGCGAGCGCTCTGTCGGCCGTCTCTTCGTCGACGGCGGCGACCGCCGCCACCTCGTCGCCGATATAGCGCACCCTGTCCTTCGCGAGGACGTACTCGTCGTATCGTGCCGGCGAGACGCCGTATTTCACGTCGGGGACATCCTTGCCGGTGATGACGCACAACACGCCGGGGAGCGTCTCCGCCTTCGAGGTATCTATGCGCTTGATTGTTCCATGGGCTACCGTGCTGCCGAGAATACGGCCGTAGATCATGTTCGGGAAGTGATAGTCCGCCGTGTACATCGCCCTGCCCGTCACCTTTTCAGCCGCGTCGACACGGGGCACGCTTCTGCCTACGATATCGTAACGATCCACATCGTCATCCGTCTTTTTCGGGCGCGTGCCTGATTTCTTGTATTTTTTCCAGTTTTTCGCCGCGCGTATTATGCCGGTGTATCCGGTGCACCGGCAGAGGTTGCCTCCGAGGGCGTTCTTGATATCTTCCTTGGATGGATCGGGATTCTTGTCGATAAGGGCCTTCGCTGAGATGACCATTCCCGGCGTGCAGAAACCGCACTGTATCGCGCCTTCCTGCACGAATGACAGTTGTATCGGATGAAGGTCACCGTCCTTTGCTACACCTTCGATCGTCGTGATCTCTCTGTTTTCCATGGTGGCGGCGAGCAGAAGGCAGCTGTTCATCGGCTCTCCGTCTACGAGTATGGTGCACGCGCCGCAGACGCCGAGATCACATCCCTTTTTCGTGCCGGTAAGATGGAGCTTGTCTCTGAGCACATCGAGGAGTGTCTCGCTGCTCTTGACCGATACGTTGTAGGTCTGCCCGTTTATGGTGAGCGTTATGTTTTTATATTGTGCCTTACTCCCGTTATTCACATTAAGCTCTTTTCTTCCGCGCCCGTGTGAGCGCTTCTTCGAGCGCCCTGCGGGTCAATACCTCTACCAGCTCGTACCGGTATTCCTTTGTGCCCCGTATATCGGTTATCGGCTGTGCCGACTTCTTTGCAATAATCGCCGCCTCCCTGAAGACCTTCCCGGAGGGTTGTTTGCCGTTGAGATACTCACAAGCCTCGAGCGCTATCTGCGGTCTGGGAGCCACGGAGGTCATTGTTATGCAGCTCTCGGTAATAGCGCCCTTGGCTCCGCTCGCGAGCGTGAGACGCGCGGCAACCCCCGCAACGGCCAACGCATTGGCTTTTCTCAGCATGAATTTCTTGTACGACATGCCGGTGCGGGGGGGAGGTTTTGGAATAACGAGGTGTGTCAGGATCTCGTAATCGCCGCATGCAGTCTCTCTCGGCCCGAGTATGTAATCCTCGACCTTCAAGCGACGATCCGATTCGCCGTTGGACAGCACCGCCTCTCCGCCGCTGACTATTAAGAAGGGCGTGAGATCGGAAGAGGGCACCGCTCCCGCGATATTCCCGACGACGGTAGCGATGTTACGAACCGGCACCGCCGCCATCGATTCGATCGCATCCGTCATTGCCGGCAGTTGTTTGCGGATAATCTTGTCCCCGCCTGCCTGGTTCAGTGTAACGAGCGCTCCTATCCTGATATCGCTCTTCGTTTCCTCTATCGTCCCGAGGCCTTCGATATTTTTTATCGAAATCAGATGTTCGATTCCCGTAACACGGCCCTGTTTCAGATCGACGAGGATATCGGTTCCGCCTGCGAGGATCTTCGAGACGTCGCAGTATTTGTTGAGGAGTTCACAGGCCTCGGCTACGGTTCGGGGTTCGTGAAATTTAAAGTCCGGTATATGCATCCGTTTCGCCTCTTTTCACTTTGCCTCTTTTCACTTCGATCCAGAGGTAAGGCTACCGATCATTCCTCTGGCGATCAACAGTGTTATGCCGGCCTCCAGCACTCCGCCCGCAATAGAGCGCGCCTTTTCGGAGATCGTGTAGCAGTGCTCGATTTCCATGGTTGGATCTATATCTCCGAGCTTCATGCCCTCTTCAACCGGAGTGGCGTCGCGTATGATTCCCCGCACGATCCCTTTGGCAGCAGCCATCAGAGTCTGTTTCCTTCCATCGGCTCCAGTTATCCATCCGACAGTATCGCCCTTGGCGACTTCCGATCCGATGTCCTTTTCTATTGTGAACGTCCCGCCGGCCGGAGCCCTGAGAACGAGCGCTGTCACATCGTCGAAACTGCATGCGCATGCACAGGGCAGATCCATTTCCAGGGGGGACGGATGCCCCGTGTCGGCAGCCGCCGAGCCTTTGTATATGACACGGCCCATCCCTTTTCCCGGCAGCGTTTCGACGACCGCATGACAGTCGCAGCCCGCTTCGAAGCCGGGGCCGATCGCGATGACGATTGCGGCGTCGTTTATTGTTGTACCGAGATTCTTCTTTGCGCTCCGCGCGTCCACGACGATATCGAAGTTGTTTTCGAGAATGGCGCCTTCGGGATCGACAATGACGGGGACATTGCCTTCTTCCATTATACGGTCGATCTCTTCGGGCCCGGATAGCACCGCGGTCACCCCTTCGACGCTGTGCGTTTTTTCATAGACGGCTTCGGAGAAGGCGACGCCCCTGCGAACGGCGAGCGGTCTTTCGAGCTCCGTGGCCGCCACCTTGAATCCGGCTCCATGAAGACGGTGAATGATCCCCGTGGCGAAATCTCCCGCGCCGCGCACCAGAATGCGGATTCCGATACGATTATTTTCCTGCTTCATTTCTTTTTCACACCTTTGCCCGGAGCTGTCTTCATGCTGCTCGTAGACGGGGTGCCCTTTCGGATAACGTGAACGATCTCCGAGAGAATGCTCAGCGCGATCTCTGCCGGTGTCTCTGCGCCGATATCGAGACCTATCGGGCTGAAAACCTTGTTAAGGGCTTCAGCGGGCACGCCTTCCGCCCTCAGTTCATTCATAACGGTCGTTACCTTGTTCTTGCTTCCTATCATCCCGATATAGGCGGCGTCGGCTAAAATAAGGTTTTTCAGCGCTTCCTTGTCGTTCTCGTGACCGTGAGTGACAATCACGATGTATGTTGACGGTGTGACCAAGTCCTTCAGGCTTGAATCCGAGGGATTTCCATGTATGACTTTCGATGCGCCGGGAAATCTTTCTTTCGATGCATACTCTTCACGGTCATCCACGACGATAATGTTCATGCCGAGAATCACCGCCATGGAAGAGAGGTCTTTTGCAATGTGACCGCCTCCGCACAGGAGAATCGTGCCTGAAGGTCTGATTATCTCCACGTGCACGAATGCTGAGCCTCCGCAGAGCGATCCAATTCCTCCCTTGTCCTTTTCTTTGAGGTTGTATGTCTTGGTGAAGCTGTTCCCGTTTTCGATCTCCTTCAAGGCATCATCTATTACCATCTGCTCGAGGCCGCCCCCGCCGATCGTTCCGTATATGCCACCGTCCGGGAAAACAATCATCTTTGCAGAGCTTTCGCGGGGGGTCGAGCCCTTGGTTTCGATCACTGTTGCAATAGCGAGTGTCGGATGTTGCTTCAAGAATTTTGAGAGATTCTCATAGAATTCATGCATGCTCGCACTCCTGAATATCAGAACCGGATCGCGGAGACCGCGAGTTTTAGTTCTCTGAATGCTTCACCCAATACGAACGATATATCTCCATGTCTTTTGGGGTATCGATGTCGAGCCGGTAGCTCACGGGCTTGCCGTCGATGTCGAGCCGGTGATTCACGTGCTTTTCACTGTTGTCGAGCCGAAGATCCCCGGCGCTGTCACCGATGTCGATTCCGAGGGCCCGGCCGATGTATCGTCTCACAACCTCTCTTCCGCCGATGTCGCCTGAGATACTCAGGAATTCATCGAACAGGTCCTTGCCCGCTATTATGGGATGCCCCGGGCGTCCGTCTGATTTCACATAGCAGAGCTTGTTGTCGGATGACCGATATCGGGACACCATGGCATCGATGAGTGTCGCGTCTATCATCGGCATGTCGCCGAGAAGGAACGTTACTGCATCGCAGCCGCGCGCCCTGGCTCTTTCGAGCCCCGCGCGCAACGACGCGCTCAACCCTTTTTCGTACTCATCGTTGATGACAATTTCAATTTTATCATTTTCTATTATATCTTCCAGTGCTCTTTCTACGGCAGCGGCCTCTGCTCCGAGAACGACAATTATCCTTTCGATTTCCTCACTCCGCAGGGCATTCCCGATCACGATTCCAAGGAGGCATGTATCATCAACGGGCTCGATCTGTTTCAGCCGCCCGAATCTCGATGACGTGCCTGCCGCGAGGATGATTGCGAATATGCGATTGTGTGCATTTCTGGACATAACTCTTCTGTCAGAGGGAAGCGGCGATCCCGATCGGCTATTACCGGGTTCCGCACAACGACTTTCCCTGTAGCTTATAGCATAATTGTTAATTGCGGTCAAATACCAAGTCCTGTGAGAGCTGCCGTAATGTTTCTTGACTTGGGGGTATATTGCTGATAGGGTTTTGATTCTAATAAGATGCGTAAGTGTACGTTGTAACCAAAGTAGCGTTTCATATCGTGAATGTGAGAGTTACTTTGATTCGTCTCTGGAGGAGGAACAATGAGCGAAAAGCCGAAAAGCAAGATCAAGAAAATACAGTCATCGAAGATGCTCAGAAAGATCATGGCCGATTACTTCTATGAACTCAACGATGCCGCCAAGGCGGGATCGCCCAAAATCGCGTGGTGCACGAGTGTCGGGCCCGCCGAGCTCCTGCTCAGCATGGGGTTCCTCGTCTATTACCCCGAAAATCACGGGGCGGTGCTCGGTTCATCCCGTATGGCCATGGATTACATACCGGTCGCCAACGCCATCGGCTATTCGCCGGATATCTGTTCCTACCTCACGAGCGACATAGGCGCCTATATAAAGGGGGAGACGCCCCTGTCGAAGGCATACGAAGGGATCGATGGCGTTCCCAAACCGGACGTTCTCGTCTACAACACGAATCAGTGCCGCGACGTCCAGGAGTGGTTCAACTGGTATTCCAAGGAACTGAGCGTTCCGTGCATCGGTATCACGACGTATCGCAACATAGGTGAAGTGAAAGATTACCATCTCGAAGCGATCGCCGGGCAGATCAAGGATCTCATTCCGACGTTGGAAAAAGTGTCGGGCAACAAGTTCGATATGGATAAATTCAAGGAGATCGTCAGGCTCTCGGCCGAGTGTACAGAGCTGTGGAAGCAGGTTCTCGAGGCCAACACGACATCGCCCGCGCCGATCAGTTTCTTCGACGAAACAATACATATGGGGGCCGCCGTGGTGCTGCGCGGATCACAGACGGCGATCGACTATTACAAAGCACTGCTTGTCGAATTAAAGGAGAAGGTCGCCCGGAAGGACGGCGCCGTGGAGGGGGAGAAGTATCGTATCTACTGGGAGGGAATGCCGATCTGGGGGAAACTCCGGGACCTCGCCGAGTTCTTCATAGACCTCAAGACCGCCGTCGTCGCTTCCACGTACTGCAACAGCTGGATATTCGACGCGTTTGATCCCGATGACCCGTTTACCAGTATGGCACGGGCGTATACCGAGATATTCATTGTACGGGACGAGAACTTCAAGGAGAAATACATCGAAGAGATGGTCAAAAAGTATAAACTGGATGGCCTCCTCTTCCATGATGCCAAAACCTGTCCGTACAATTCCAATAACCGTTACGGCATGCCGGAGCGGCTCGCGAAAAAGCTGAGCATTCCCTCGCTCACGATAGACGGCGATCTGAACGACCTGCGCTGCTATTCGGAAGAGCAGGCGAAGACGAATATCGAGGCCTTTATTGAGCAGCTCGAGGCGAAATAGTCTGTGCATGACATGAAATATTATGTCGGAATCGATGTCGGCGCTTCCACGACCAAAGCGGTCATAATCGATCAGCGGAAAGAGATCCTCGGATCTTCGGTCAACGATTCGGGCGCCGATTTTGTGGCGGCGGCCAAGAAGGCGTTCCGGAGCGCCCGGGCCAAAGCTAACATCGGAGAGTCGGACGACTTTTCAGTGATGTCGACGGGCTATGGGCGTAGAAACGTGCCGTTCACCGACGCGACAAAGACGGAGATAAGCTGCCATGCGAGGGGAAGCTTTCACGGGTACCCCCACGCGCACACGCTCATCGATATCGGCGGACAGGATAACAAGATTGTCAAGGTCGGCACATCCGGCAAGAGACTCAGCTTCAAGATGAACCGCAAGTGCGCCGCCGGCACCGGCGCCTTTCTCGAGGAGATCGCCAATCGCCTCAAGATTCCGCTCTCCGAGCTCAACGGGCTTGCCGAGAAGGCGGAAACCGAAATCCAGCTCGGGAGCTATTGCACCGTCTTCACCGCGACGGAGATCCTGGCTAAAATCCGCGAAGGTGTGAAGGTCGAGGATCTCGTGAGAGGCATTTTCGGCGCCGTTATAAAGAGGGCGCTGGAAATGGACCCCATGGAGGGAGATATTGTCATGAGCGGGGGAGTGGCGGCGCATAATCCCTTTTTTGTAGAAATGTTCGGCGAGAGGTTGGGGAAAGAAATTTTCGTTCCGCCCCGGCCTCAACTCACCGGCGCCTTCGGCGCCGCGCTTTACGCTCTGGAAGAAGAAGGAGGGCAAAATGCTTGACGCGTTATTCAGACCGAGGTCGGTAGCAATCATCGGGGCTTCGAACAATCCTCTGAGTATAGGTCATATTGTACTGCAGAATCTGCTCGACCACAATTTCAGGGGACCGATCTACCCGATCAACCCGAAATCGCCGTTCATCAAGAGCTTCAAGGCATACCCTTCCATTATGGATGTTCCCGACGAGATCGATCTCGTTAACATATCGATCAAGAACACGATCGTGCCGTATGTGCTCGAGGAGTGCGGTAAGAAGGGAGTGAAGTTCGCCATCGTGCATACGGCGGGTTTCAAGGAGGTCGGCGAGGAGGGGCTTGCGCTCGAGAAGCAGATCGTCGAGATCGCACACAAGTACGGGATGCGCGTCTACGGACCGAACTCGCAGGGCATTCAGAATTCCGATCCGGAAGTATCCGTCTATGCCAATTTCACGTTCGTGCCGATGAGCCCGGGAGAAATCTCGATCGTCGCCCAGAGCGGGGGTGTGGGGGAGACGCTCAAGCTGCACCTCTATAACATCGGGAAGGGTATCCGGATGTATTCGAGCTTCGGCAACGAGGCCGACGTGAGCATGAACGAGATCATCGACTACTACGGCCAGGACGAGGGTACGAAGGTGATCATGGTCCATATCGAGACGTTGAAAGACCCGGCCGGTTTTCTCGAGGTGGCGAGCAGCGTGACCCGGAAGAAGCCCATTCTCGCACTCAAGACGGGAAGGACATCGGAAGGAGCGGTGGCCGTCGCGTCTCACACCGGTTCACTGATGGAACAGGATACACTCGCCAATGTCATCTTCGAGAGGGCCGGTGTCCTGCGCTTCCATTCCCAGGAGGAGATGATCGATGCGGCCATCGGGTTCTCGAACCAGCCCGTTCCCCGCGGCGACCGCGTTGTTATCGTTACCAACACGGGTGGACCGGCGATCATCGCCGTGGACGAAGCCATGTCGGCCGGTTTGCAGCTCGCCAAGCTGAGCCCGAAGACGAAAGAGACACTCAGTCAGCTTGTGTTCAAGGAAGCGACAATCTCGAATCCAGTCGATGTTGTCGCGACGGCGGGTCCCGAGCAGTACGGAGGCACGGTGGAGGCCCTGCTCAAGGATCCGGGCATAGATTCGGTTCTGCTCGTATTCGTGACCGCGCCGTTCGTCGACTGCGAGGGGATTGCCAGAAAGCTCGGCGAGCTCGGCAGGACGGCGAAGAAACCGATCGTTTGCCAGGTGATAACGATCGAGAAGTGGGAGAATGTCATCAGGCTCATTCGGGAGGGCAATATCCCCGTCTACGATTTCGCCGAGACGGCGGCGAGAACCCTCTCCGCCATGACACGGTACGGAAAGATTGCCGCGCGAAAGGCACCCACATACAAGATGTACAAACATGACAAGAAGACGGCCAAGGCGATCGTCAAGAAGTACAAGGGGAAGGGAAAATTCATTCCACAGGATGATGTTTTCGAACTCCTCGACTGTTATGGGATTCCCGCGGTGAAGACGGTGGGGATCAAGAAAGAGACGGAGCTGGGGGAAGCGGCCGAGAAGGTCGGTTTCCCGCTCGTACTCAAAGTCGACGCCGAAGCGGTTGTTCACAAGATGGATGTCGGCGGCGTTGTGCTCGGTATCAAGAACGAGAAGGCGCTGCTCACCGCATACAACAAGATGGCCAAGAAGTTTGCAAAAGAAAAACCGACATTCATTCTTCAGGAGTATGCCACGGGCGGCAGGGAAGTGATCATGGGGGTGAAAGGGAACGAGGGGCTTACTCCCACTCTTATGTTCGGGCTCGGCGGTATCTTTGTCGAGACGATGAAGGATGTCTGTTTCAAGCTCGCGCCCCTTTCCACCGATGACGCCCTCGACATGATTCGCTCCATAAAGGGATTTCCGATCCTCGAAGGCACGAGAGGGGAGAAGGCGGCCGATATCGACAAGCTTGTAGAGGTTCTCGTCAGGCTCTCACAGCTCGGCTCGGATTTCCCCGAGATAGAAGAAATGGATCTGAATCCCGTTCTCGCCTTCGACAAGGGGAAAGGTGCATCCGTCGTCGATGCACGGATCAAGATCCTGTAAGAGAGGCAATCGGAGACCCGGATTATCAATTTGTTCGTTGATCGGATTCCGGGTATAACGACCGCCTCGGGTACGTAACGCACCGGACCGACGGATTGACACGGTAACCGGATAATGAATGTCATACCGCTAGTTATCGTCTGTCTCTATATCGTCCTGCTGTTTGTAATCACCTGGGCAACCCGGCGGCTGAGCAGAGGGGGCATGATCGCCTATCTGCTCGCGGGACGAAATCTCCCCTATTGGGTCATGGCGCCGCTGCTGGCCGGCCTCGCCGTCGGCGGGGCCTCGACGATCGGTGTTGCTGAGCGGGCATACAACTCCGGCATATCCGCCGGGTGGTACAATGCCGCGTGGGGGGTAGGAGCGATTCTTGTCGGCCTCATCGCCGCGAAGCGTTACCGCGAAATGGAAGTGACGACGATCCCCGAGTTCTTCGAGCGCCATTACGACGTAGCGGGCCGGGTCGCCGGTGTGTTCGGACAGCTCGTCCTGCAGATCGTCATCACTTCATTGCAGTACATTGCGGGAGGCGCCATCCTCTCGTCGCTTCTGCCCGAAATATTCACCTTCCAGATCGGGATGCTCGTTACCGCCGTCGTGTTTGTGGGGATAACACTGATCGGGGGGTTCTGGGCCGCGGGGATAACGAATATAATAAACGTGATTTTGATTTATATAGGAGTTCTCGTTGGAGCAATCCTGGCCGTGGGAAAGGTCGGTGGATTCGGAGAGCTCGTCTCTCAAATTCCCTATGATCATGGCGGCTTTGACCTCGGTGCGATCGGGTGGGGGGTCATCATCGCCTGGTTCATTGTGATGTGCACGACGGTTTTCTCGGTGCAATCGATAGCGCAGATCAGTTTCGCCGCAAAGGATTCTGCATCCGCCAGAAAAGGTTTTATTCTGGGCGGATTGATAATCCTGCCCGTGGGTTTTATCAGCGCCGTGATAGGCCTTTCGGCGACCGTTCTTCATCCCGACATCATCGCGACCGAGGCGCTGCCCCGCACGGTGCTCTCGTTGAGTCCCTTTATCGCCGGGATCGTTCTGGCGGGGCTCTGGGCCGCCGATGTTTCAACCGCATCGGCGCTGCTCATCGGCAGCGCGACGCTCGTGGTCGGCGATCTCATCAAGCGTTTCATCGCGCCGGATCTTACCGAGCGGGGGGAGCGGATAATATCACGGATTTCGGTTCTCGTGCTGAGCATTTTAACCTTAATGCTCGCGCTTACCGTTTCGGGCATTCTCGAGACTTTGCTTATCGGTTTGTGCCTTACTACCGCATATACGCTCGTGACATTGATGACACTGTTCGCTCCGGGAATATGCAGGCGCGGACATGCTCTGTGGACGCTCATTATGTCGATGGCGGCGCTTGTCCTCTGGCTCATATTCCCGCAGGTTAGCACATTCTTCAAAAGCATCAATCTTCCCCATCCGATCTATTTCACCTGGATGGTGGCCCTCTTGACTTTTTTCCTTGTTGCGCTGTTTGACAAGAGAACAATCGAGGTCGCCGCAGGTGACTGAAATGATTGTGACAGGTGTTTCGGCAGCTGAAATCTCTGTGCAGGATGTCTCGGTAACTGAAATCATTGTGTAGGGTGTCCAGATTCATTTCTTTTTATGTCTTCTGAACGTTCAAAGAGGAAATCGGGGAGGCGGCGAGAGACGCGCGCCAGCAGTCCCGCGTCATCCTGGAAGCTCGATACGCCGAAGCTCCTGCTGCTCACATTTTTGATCGCGCTCGGATACTGCCTCTATTCGCTTCTTTCGGACGGCCTGTACCAGCACGATGAAGCGGCGCATTTCCTCAATATGCGCGCCTTCTGGCACGATCAGAGTATGATACTGGGAAATTGGGCGAAGACGGGGTACAAGCTCCTCTTCGTGCCGATCGCGCTGCTCGGCCCGACGGCGGTTATGATCGCCAACTGCCTGATCGCGGCGTTCTGCTGCTACTTCGCATACAGGCTGGCGGAAGCGCTCGGCAGTGAGGTGCCGCTCCTCGCTTTTGTGCTGCTCGCCTTTCAACCATTCTGGATACAGATGTCTTTCCGCAGTTACCCCGAGCCGCTCGCCGCCCTCCTGCTTCTCGGCGCGGCTCTGCTGCATTACCGGGATAAACCGGTATTCGCTGCGCTGCTCTTGTCATACTCGGCGACGATCCGGCAAGAGTTGTATGTGATCGCCGTGCTGTACGGTCTATACCTGCTGTTCAATCGGCGGTTTACGGCGGTCCTTGCCCTCATGCTATTCCCGCTCTTGTATCATATATGGGGATGGATAGTCGCCGATGACCATTTATATCTCTTCAATCAGCTTTTCAGGCACAGCCGGAAGTTCCAGGAGGCATATCCGCGTCACGGCTTCGATCATTACTTTCTCATGTCACTCACGATATTCGGCGCCTTCGCGTTGACCTTCCTCCTCGTTTATATCGGGCAGGGGATCATTTACAAAAAGCGGCTACATGCGTTTCTTCTTGTTCCCGCAGGCGCGTATTTCCTCGAGCATTCATTATTCAATCTGCAATCTCTGAGTGTCGGGCCTGCCACCGGTGGTGTCCTGCGTTACTTGATTATTATATCCCCCTTGGTAGCGGTCATGGCTGCGATCGGAGCGGGGCGGCTCTCGAAATCAATTGCAGTGTCAAAAAAGCTAAAACTCCTTTATGTACTCGTGCCGTTTGTGATCGCGGTGATTGTTTTCATGCGGTACAGGCACAACAATCTCGTGTTTACCAAGGAGATCGATCCGTTGCCGGTCATTACGGCGCTCGTTGCGGTCTCTGTTGTTTTTCTGCCGCTGTCGCGAAAAACCCTGATGGCGCTCCTGCTGATTTTCAGCATAGCTTTCACCGTGCTTACGGTGCGCCCGATCGAACGTTCATGCGAGGACGAGATCATGCACAGGGTGGTGAGCTGGGTCGAGGAGAACGAGTTCCTGTCGGGCCCGGTGCTCGTCGACCATACGATGTTCTTCTACATATTCGGCAAGATGCGTCACGAGTTTCCCAATGGTGCACTGGAAGTAACAGAGGAAAATGTGAAGAGGGCTGCGATCGGAACGAAGATTCTATGGGATTCCCACTACTCCTACCGGCCGGAGTTCAAGGACACACAGGTCGATTTCACCTACTTTATGGAGCGACCCGAGCAGTACCGTCTCATGACGGAGCCGCGATATTTTTCCGACCGCCGGTTCTGGCTTCTCGCATTCGAGAAAATCGCAGACGATTGAGAATAATGGATCAGCATCATGAAACTCATGCCTTCCCCGGTAGCGGTCCATTGAAGCATCTGCAGATCTCCATCGGAATTGCCGAAGGCGGCGATGGGGCGGCGGCCGATGAATTTATTGATGCCGACCGGTTTACCAATCGGTTAGCAGCTTCTTTTATCAGACCGCCATGGTCTTTTTATAATCTGCGCCTATTGCTCCCTTCGCGCACACCGGGCCCGCCATGAACTCGGCCGAGTGCTTTGCCTGGGTGTCGAGCGCTTTTGCGAGGGTCGAACTGCAGGAATCCTGGATGCTCCTCATGATGGCGGCGCGCGCCGCTTCGAGCCCCGGATCGCCGAGATCCGCGAGGCCGCTTATCCCCTTCGGCATGCCCCCCAGCGCCTTTGTATCGACCGTTCTCCGCTTTACGCCGTGATCGCCGCCGGTCGCTATTTTCCAGACGGTCTGGAGCGCATCGTCCATCGATCCGGCGTAATCGATCAGCCAGCCGACCGTCTTCTTGGCATTGACGGATCTTCCCTCGAGAAGCAGCGCGATCAGTTTTTTCCAGTGATTTTTTGCTGCTTTGCGGAACGGCCAGTGACAGCCCTCCATGCCGGGAACGACGGGGAGGGTGACCTCCGGCATGCCGAGGGCGGCATCGTCGAGCGATACGAGATAGTGACAGTGCATGAGCAGCTCGAGCATCCCTCCGAGGCACCGCTTGCCGTTGATAAAGGCTACCGAGACTTTGAATTCATCGTTGAGCCGGCGGGCCGTCTTCGACCAGGATTTTGCGATTTCGAAACCGGCTTTCACTTTTTCCAGTCCCGGGTAGAAATCGCTCGTGTCGGCGCCGATCATCTGTGTCGAGAGATGGAAATCGCCCGTAAGAATGACAGACTCGATTTTCTCTTTCTTCAGCCAATCTATTGCGCGGTTGAGCTCGGCATTGATGTCGCTGTTGTAGCTCTCGCGGCTGATCGCGATAACGCCGACCTTTCCGTCGTGCTCGGCGTTGACGTAGAGCTGCTGCCATGCGGGCTCTTCAATGGCGCTGAAGGCATCCGGGTACCAGGATTTCTTGGCCGCCTCCGGGTGCAGCGCGTGATACGCCTTTACGATCTCGAGCGTTCGATCGGCGCCGAGGGCGCGGATGTCTGCGAGAATGCCGTGGCGGAATTGCGCGCAGAGCTCGCCTATCGAGTTCATGAGCGACAGGTGTGCCCGTTTCTCGTGAAGCATGAGGCTCGTCATCTGGCAGAGCGGTCCGAGGATCCATGCGTTGAATTCATCCTCGTCCGCTTCGGCCATCGTCCAGTTGACGAGCGGGCGGAAATGATTCATCGGGTACCAGTTCTGGCCGCTTGATTTGTGTTCCTCGAGTTCCGCCGTCGGTTCGAATACCGCGCCGTAGTGCGTGCTGCAGTGATGGACGCACGACCAGGTGAGGAAGTTTGCGCCGGCTGCGCCGATCGCGTCATGGGCCCTGAAGGGATTGGGTCCGAGGAACTTTCTCACGTACTTGTCGATCTTCCAGTAGGGCATGTTCGTCGCGCTGTGATACCGAGTGCCGGCCAGCGTCAGGCCGCAGAAGAGCACATCGAGCACGAAGGACCAATCGTCACTGACCGGGATGGGAATCATCCCGAGCGCCCAGAAGAGCTGGGTCACCGCGGAGGTCTTCGGCTCCACGATTTCCCAGATCTTGTTTATCTCGTGGGGAAACGCCGGGTGGGCGATTCTCACGCCGAGCTGCGAGCTCGGAAATCCGGATGTTACCGAGCTGATCTCGATTTCGGGAAAGGCTGCGCGGAATATCTCGTAATGAGATTTCTTGATTTCGAGTATTTCCGGGATCGCTTCGAGGAGAAATCTCGGTTTGAATCTCTTGAGTTTCGGCGGCAGGTTGGTGCCATCGTAGCGCATGCTGATGATGTTCTCCATTATCCCGCCGGCCTGCTCGCGTCCGAATGCCCTCTCGAGTCCCGGGTACTGCGCGCCAATTCCATCGGGCGCATTGGGGAGATCGAGGGCTACGATCGGGACGCCGAAAGGCTCGAGCCGTGAGCCGAGCTGCATCGATTTGCCGGCGCCTACGACGCCGTTCGCGCCCGATATGACGAGCGAGCCGCGCTTGACCGATGTGCCGAATACCGTGTCGACCAGATCGCCGGCGCTCGCGGGGAGCTTCCCGTTTCGAAATATATCGAGAACGGTCCCCAGTCCCAGTGTTTGAATCGTCGATTCTCTCATGGATTTTGCCATTGCTCGTTTGCCTCCTTACGCTACTTTCAGGATCGCCGCTATGCCGACATCTCCTGCGGCGCAGCCGAATATCAGCACGTTGCCGCCGCCGAGATCCACCGCCTCTTCGAGGGCTTCGATCGTCACCCTCGTGAGCGTCGGGCCCTGGGGATGTCCCCATACGAGCGGGCAACCGGTATTGTTCATATCATGCCAGTCATGCCCAAGCACCTTGGAAAAGATGACATCGTTGACCGCGAATGGATTATGGTTTTTTGCGACCGCGATATCCTTCATCTTCATGCCGGTGCGCTTCAGGATTTCCTGCACGGCGAGGGTCGGCGCTTCGGGCATGAGACTCGGATTGGTTCTGATCTCCACCTTGGCTAAAAACTGTATATCGATCTCCGGCCGGGGACTCAGTTCTTTCACCCTGTCTTTGCTTGTCACGAGCAACGTCGCCATGCCGTCCGACGCGTGTGTCTGCGTCCCGCCGGTGACGCAGGTGTCGAGCTCACGCATGGCGCGCAGGTTTCGAATGGTCACCTTGCGGATGCCTGCGTCCGAGTCGACCATCCCCATGGAACGCCCCTGGACGTTCAATATTTCGAGCGGGACGAGAACGCGGTCGAGAAAGCCTGATTCGAGTGTGTCGAAGTACTGTTTGTAACGGTGGAAGGCGAGCTCGTCGACTTCCTTTCGGTCGAGTTTGTATTTGCGCGCGGCGATACCGGCGGTCGTGATCATCGCTTTGCCGGTGGCCGGATCGAAGCCGAAGTTGTCCCACACGTCGCTGAGCGCAATGGTTCGCTCATAGGCGCGCCGCTCGGGGAAGACGCCGACCGGCGAATCGCTCGTGCGATCGAATGTCAGAACGCCGACGACATCGTGCGAGCCGCCCTGTACCTGTGCGCAGGCCAGAAGAGCGGCCTGCAGTCCCGTCGCGCATGCCTGCTCTATGTGATAGCCGGGAAGGCGATGACCGAGACAGCTCGAGACGACCGGCGTGGTCCAGAATTTCCAGTGCCAGGGGACCGTCGAACCGATGATGAGATAATCGAGCGCATTCGTCGGCACCTTCCGCAGTCCAAGAATCCTGTTGGCTGCTTCGCCTGCAAACTGACCGATGTTGACTTCGGCGAGAGGCGATGTCTGCCATGCCGGGAAATAGCTGCTTCCCCACGTGCCGTATGGAATTCTGGCCCTGGGAAACATCGAGGTTCCCTTTTTCATTGCGACCTCCTTTATAAATTTCTCTTGAATGTGGAACGGTAATCCATTTTTCGTCTGCTAAAGCAGCTTCTTCGGCAGCGCCCGCACTGTTATCGGGCGGAGCTCGTCTTTGCCCACGTTGTGCCCGGCTTTTCCAGGCTGTAGTAGACCTTGATTTCCTCCAGCTCGTCGAATATCTGCGGGACCATCTGTATATCCATGCCGATCTCGATTTCCTCTTCCTCGATCGTCTCGCCGAACCAGGCGAGCGCCCTGCCGCCCTCCTCGAGATCGACCAAACCGACGATATAGGGAGTCACGCTCTCGAAACCGGTAGGGGCCGCAACGATCTTGGTATAGGTATGAACGGTGGCCTTTCCGCTCATCTCGAAGAACTCGAAATCTCCGCTCATGCACACGTCGCAGTCCGCCCTAGGAGGAAAGGATGTGGCGCCGCAGCTCTTGCATCGCGATCCCATGATACGGCCGTCTTTGAGATACTGCGCGAAGTCCGTCACCTTTGTGAACGGCGCGAAGTTGACCAATCCAAACCATTTAAACATCGTCTAATCCCTCCTCAGTATCTGTACGAAGCAGTATTGACCGATTCCGCCCACGTTGTGCGTGAGGCCGATATTGGCATCGGGAACCTGCCGGTCTCCCGCTTCTTCCCGCAGTTGCTTCGTGATTTCGTACGTCTGCGATACGCCGGTAGCGCCTATCGGATGACCTTTTGCCTTGAGGCCGCCGTCGATGTTTACCGGAAATTTCCCTTCTCTATATGTTTCTCGATCTTCAATAAGCTTTCCACCCTCGCCCTTCTTGCAGAAACCGAGGTCCTCATACGCCATGATCTCGGCGATGGTAAAGCAGTCATGAACCTGCGCGACCTTTATATCCATCGGTTTCACGCCCGCCATTTTATAAGCTTCTTTCGCGGCTTCTTCCGCGCTCGGCAGACCCACGAGGTTGGGTCTTCGAAGCACGGACATGCTGGCCGTCGCGCATCCCATGCCGTCGAGCCAAACCGGTTTCTTTGCAATTTCCTTGGTCTTGTTCTCACTTGCCAGAATGACACAGGCGGCGCCGTCAGCGTTCGCGCAGCAGTCATACACGTGCAACGGAGTCGCTATCTCATCAGACTCCAGCGCTTTCTCCATGGTGATCTCTTTCTGGAAGAGGGCGCAGGAGTTCCTGGTTCCGTAATGATGGTTCTTTATCGCCACCTGGAGCATCTGATCGTGTGTTGTGCCGAACTCGTGCATGTGGCGGCGGGCGAACATCGCGTAATAAGCGGGAAATGTGGTTCCGAACACCGATTCCCACTGCACCTCGCCGACCCTGCCCATGAGCGCCAGGATCTCCGGCGTCGACAGCTCGGTCATTTTCTGGCACCCGATCACGGCGACGATGTTGTAGAGTCCCGCTTTGATCGACATCCATGCGGTGCGTATCGCCGCGCTTCCCGACGCGCACGCAACCTCGGTGAGCCACGTTGGTTTGGGCACGAGGCCGAGGTACTCCTGCACCACGCCGGGGAGGGAGCGCTGCTTGTGATATTCGGGAACGGACCCGATCACCGATGCCTCTATATCATTCTTCTCGATCCCGGCATCTTCGAGCGCCGCCCGGAAGACCTCGAAGGCCAGTTCCTGCACGGTCGCGTCGCTACGGCGGCCGAAGACCCCATGACCAATACCGATGATTCCAACTCTCGCCATAACGCTTTGCCTCCTATATGTATTGGCCGCCGTCGACCTGAATGATTTCACCTGTGATGTGGCGGGACCTGTCCGAACAGAGGAAAGCGACCACATTTGCGCAATCCTCCGGAGAGGCTATCCTGCCGATAACCGTTTCATCCACAGCCTTGTTGAGAAATTCCGGCGCTATGTTCATGGCCATTTCGGTCATGACCATTCCGGGCGCGACAACATTGACATTCACGTTGAATTTGCCGAGCTCCCTTGCAAGGGCTTTGCTCATGGCGATCTCTCCGCCCTTCGATGCGGAATAGTTGGTCTGGGCGAATTTGCCTCTCAAACCGTTGATCGACGAGATGTTCACTATCTTGCCGTGACGCTGTTCCTTGAACACCATGGCGGCAGCTTTGTTGTAATTGAAGTAGCCTTTAAGGTTCACGCTGATTACCGTGTCCCACTGCTTCTCTGACATCTTCCATATCACGCCGTCCCAGTTGATGCCGGCATTGCAGATCATGATATCGAGTCCCCCGAATTCCTTTATAACCGTATCCACCATGTTCTGCGCGTCATCGAAGCTCGAGACATCGGCCTTTATGGCGAGCCCCTTGCGGCCCATCTCCTCGATCCGGCGAATCACCTCTTTCGCTTCGGCATCGTGGCGGCGATAGTTGATGGCAACATTGCAGCCCTCTTCGCCGAGCGTGAGGGCGACCGCGGTGCCTATCCCCATGCTGCCGCCGGTGACAATGGCGCACTTTCCTTCCAAACCTAGATCCATAATGTAATCCCCCGTTTTGGCAATAGATGACTGGTGCCTGAATTTATCGACACTGCATCCGAATAGAAAAAAGTCACCTTGGCCTAATCAAGAATTGATACTCTAAGGCTCCTTTGATTGATAACAAACTGGTTTTCGGATATCCACGTGAATACCGTGGCTGAAAACCAGTGAATGGTAATCCATATCTTAAATCGGCAACTATGTCAAGTATGACCTCACCGGCAGGATTGAACCGGATCGAGGGAAAGTGCCGGGATTGAAGCAAATATGACCTCACCGGCAGGCCGGCAGGATTGAACCGGATCGAGGGAAAGTGCCGGGATTGAAGCAAATTTGACCCCATCGGCAGGCCGGCAGGATTGAACCGGATCGAGGGAAAGTGCCGGAATGTTGTGTGAACGTTAGAGATATCCGAGACCCTTGAGCTCGTCTTTTATTGCATCCCGTTCATGGTCACTCAGGTCTCTACCTTTGCCGAGGTCGTAGTCTTTCTTTTCGTAGTAGTCCGTGATAAGGCCCTGGAGCTCTCGTACGCGTTCCTTGCACCGCTTGGCTCTGTTCACCGCTTCGGACGGATCTGCTTTTAGATCGTAGAGTTGCGGCCCCTTGCCGCCGAGACGTTTCACCGTCCTCGCGAGCTGCTGCTTGATGCTCGCTTTGGCGCTGCCTGATTTCCTTCTGCTTGCGGTTATCAACTTGTCGTAGCCGTAGACCACGCTGATAGACCGGCCTGCTTCAGAATAAACGGGCGCCGCAGGTCCTCGTTTGTTCGCCGGCGCCTCTCCATCGGATGGATCGAAGAGATGGCGAACACTTTTCACTGCGAGATGCGCCGGCATTTCGATATCCGCCAGATCGAGAAGCGTCGGCAGAATATTGATATGTGATACATTGCTTTCGACCTGCCTTGAGGCCTTTCTGGAGCCGTTGTAACTCACGATCCACGGTGTCTTGATTATCTCGTTGTAGAGATCGGTGCTTCCGTGGCCGAAGGAGCCGTGATCCCACAGCTGCTCGCCGTGATCCGAAGAGACACTGATGATCGAGGACCTGCGTATACCGAGATTTTCGAGCTTTGCGAAGAGGAGACCGAGCAGCTCGTCGACGAGCTTGATTTCCATACGGTAGAGGAATTTTATGAAATTAACCTCCGCCTCGCCGAGCTTGATCCTGTTTGTTTTTTCCACGATGTTGTTGTGGGCTCGTATCATGACTTCGGGTATCACACCGTTTTCAGGATCGGGAAAGAGGGCTTGCATGGTGCTGTTGCCTTTTGTTCGCCTGTATCCTTCATCGTAGCTTTTCGCTTTCTTTATCCTATCATGAAACTCGGCCGGAAATCTGTAGGGCGTGTGGGGTGTGGAAAGATGAAGAAAGAAAAAGAACGGGGCGTCATGATTTTGCTCGATCCATTCCACAGCCCGTTTCGTCTCGATTATGGGTCCCTCCACCGACCAGTTTTCAGTAAGATCGGTCAGTGATTCCAGGGAATCGAATGATTGCTTGAAGAAGTTCTTGAAAAATCCGAAATCAACGACGGCTTTCCTCTGGTACCCGTTCTCCCCCAGAATCTTCAGGAGCGGACTCGGAGGGAGCATCTTTATATCAAAATCATACACGCCGTGGTGTGCAGGGTAGAGAGAAGTGAATAGCGAGGCGAAAGCCGGGGCGGTGAAGTTCGAGGTGGAATAGGCGTTCTTGAAAATTACGCCGTCCTCAGCCAATGCATCCAGATTCGGGCTCACGCATTCCTTATCGCCGTAGCACCCGAGGTGATCGGCGCGCATCGTATCGATGACGATCAGGAAAATGTGAGGTTTGTCCATGGCTCGCTCGTCCATGCCTGCATTCTAGCACGATATTTCTATTGAAAGCACCCGTATTTTGTTCTATAATCGGTTTTCCTACAGGGTGTTCTGTCTGTTTATAATAGAAATCACGGGGCTGATAGTTCTTGTCGATTTCTTATACATGAAGGAAGGTGGATTTCATGAGAAAGGTAATGGGAATACTCATCGCGCTGTTCTTGCTTGTTGCTGTTGCAGATACGGTACGGGGAGAAAAGGATTCCAAGAGTGATCCTGCGGCTTCGCTGGACGCAGGCGTCATTAAAGAGATGCATCTGGAATACAAGGTCAATATGGCGATTCCCGGCAGGCCAATGACCGTTGATATATCTCGAACCATAAAAAAAGCGAAGGCCGGAAAGCGCCCCATCTGGAGGATAATCAGCATGAGCGAAACGCAGATGGGCACCGCCGTAGATACCTTTGAAATCGATGCGAAGACCCTTCTTCCGGTGAGCTGGAGGGCGAGGTTTGCCCAGGTATCAATAGAGATGAATTACCGTGAGAATGCCGTTAAGGGAAGTATCGATGCGGGATCCGGATCGGCGATGCCAGTTGACGTTACGTTGGAGAAGCCCGTTCTCGGCGATGGGTCGGCGTTCGAGGTCGTGTTACCGGCGTTGCCGCTCAAAAAGGGGTACAAGACAAGGCTCGATATGTTCGATTCCGAAAAGCAGGAGGTGCGATCGATGGCGCTCGAGGTTGTCGGTGAGGAAACAGTGACCGTTCCTGCCGGCACCTTTGAAACCATTGCCGTCAAGCTGATACCTGTCGATGAAAGTTTTGGCGGCGGCACGTACTATATCAGCCTGAAGGATCCGCGCGTGCTGGTGCGCGGCGTTTTTCAGATGCCCAAAGAGGCGGGAGGAGGAACCGTTACATCCGAGCTTGCAGGCTATAAATAAATGCATATTGGCGGCAGCGGTATGATCGAACTCGAGAGCGCTCTTCGGTGTGAATTGCGCTCTTTTTCATTGTGCCGGTCGAATGGGATTACCGGGGCAGATTACCGGGGCAGAATCGGGACAGATTACCGGGGCAGAATCGAATTGATTAATCGGGCGGCACGGGTTACTATTTCCGGCGGTTGCACTATCTCTTTAACCGGTGATAAATCATGGATAAACCCCGACTGCTCTACATCGAAGACAATGATGATCAGCGCAGGTCCCTAACCAAGCTTTTGCGGTCTCGGGGATTTACCGTGACTCCGTCGAAATCGGGCGCTACGGGATTCGACTTCTTCAAGAAGAGAAGATTCGACATAATCCTCTGTGATCTGAATATGCCGGGGATGGGTGGTGAGAAGGTCCTCGAAAAGGTTCGACGGCTCAACGGAGATATCCCTTTCATATTGCTATCGGCGCATGGAACCGTCTCACTTGCGATCAAGGCCATAAAGAAAGGCGCCGACGACTTCATTCTCAAGCCGGCCGAGATAAACGTCATAGCGATTACCCTCAAAAAGGCCGTCGAGAAACGCAAGCTCGAAAAGCAGTTGAGGGATTCTGAAGCGAAGCTCCGCATCGTAACCGAGAACGTTCCCGATTTTATCTACGCGCTGGATCTCAATGGTGTGTTTCTCAGTCTCAGCGCTTCCCCGGAGAATACCTTGGAGTATAGTCCCGGGGAACTTATCGGCACCTCCATATTCAACGTTATTCATCCGGACGATCGCGAGGCTGTCCTCGAGAATTTCCATCGATCCCTAGCCGCCCATGAAACAGGTGTGCAGACGATTACGTTTCGCATGGTTTCAAAATCGGGAAAGGTGAGACAGTTTGAAATAAAGCGGCGGCATATTTATGAGAATAAACAGTGTGTCCAGAGCGTAGGTATAGCGCGCGATGTAACCGAGCAGCATGAGGCGGAAGAGAAGATAAAGCTCTACCGGGAGCTGTTCATCAATGCGAACGACGGTATCGCTATCTTCGATTCTGCAGGGTATTTCATGGAGCGAAATGCCATGCATCTCGAGAAACTGGGCTTCAGAGAAGATTTTTCCGGCAAGAAGTTCTCGGAGTTGCTCGGAGCGAGGGGACCGGAGATAGAGAAAACAGTTTTCGATAAGGGCGAATTCCGTGGTGAGATCACCGTTGCGGGGCCTGATGGATCTGCAACAACAATCGACTTGTCGATTTTCAGGATCAAGAAGGAATCCGGAGAAGCACTCGGCTATGCGGGGATTGCCCGGGATATCACGCAACGGAAGAAGGCCGAAGAGCAGATCGCGAATCGGTTGCGGTACGAGGAAGGGCTTGCCGCGCTGTCCCAATCCCTCCTCAAGGAATCCGAAGCCGATGATGCGCTCGATCATGCGCTGAAGCATCTGCTCAATGCGGCGCGTGTGGGCCGCGTGTACATTTTCGAGAACTTCATGGACGAAGTCGATGGATTGTGCATGCGCCAGACGCACGAAGTATGTGTGCCGGGTGTCGAGCCGCAAATTGACAATCCGCTGCTTCAGCATGCCCCGTACAAGGAGGGTTTTGACGAGTGGCGAAAGCTTTTGGAGAGTGGAGAATCGGTTGGGGGGCTCATCAAGGATTTATCTGGATCCGAACGGGCGGTATTCGAGGCGCAGGAGATCCTCTCGATCCTCGTCATTCCCATTACCGTTGCCGGGCACTGGTACGGTTTCATAGGTTTCGACGATGTCCGCGAAGAGCGCGAGTGGAACAAGGAGGATGTGAGAACCCTTCGAACGGCCGCCGAGATCATTGGCAGCTATATACAGCATCAACAGTTCGAGGAATCCCTTCGATTCAGCGAGGAACGGTTCCGAGGCCTCGTGGAGAACGCGAACGATATCATCTATGCATTGTCTCCTGAGGGCGTGTTCACATACGTGTCACCGAAAGTCACCGATATCCTCGGCTATGAGGTCGAAGAGGTTCTCGGGAAACCCCTCTTCCCGTTTATGCACCCCGATGACAGGGAAGAGAGCATAAAGTGGTGGCAGTCGGGCATGGAGTGTCACGCGGAGCATGCCGCCGGCTACGAATTCAGGCAATTTCACAAGGACGGCAGCATCAGGTGGTTTACGACCAACGCGTCACCGATACTCGATGAGGACGGTAATATCATGATGCTTATCGGTGTCTCCCATGATATTACCGAGCCGAAACGGATTCTTAAGGAGCTCCAGGAGGCGAACAGACATCTGAAGGAGACGCAGATACAACTCGTGCAATCAGAGAAGATGGCATCTCTCGGCCAGCTCGTCGCCGGAATTGCCCACGAGATCAACACGCCGATCGGTGCGCTCAGCAGCATGCATGATACGCTCATGCGCGCGATGGACAAACTGAAGGCGGTAATCGATGAGACGTGTCCTCGGGGCGCCATCGATCAATCCGAGATGGACGCGACGCTCAAGATAATCGATGATTCGAACAAGGTCATCAAATCGGGTGCGGAGCGGGTTATAACAATCGTTCGGCGGTTGCGCAGTTTTGCCCGCCTCGACGAGGCCGAGCTCAAAACGGTAGATATCCATGAAGGCCTCGAAGATACCCTTACGTTGATTCACCATGAGATCAAGCATGATATCACTGTCGTTAAGAATTACGGGAATATTCCGTCCGTTGCCTGCTATCCGGGTCAGTTGAATCAGGTTTTCCTCAATGTTTTGATAAACGCGAAACAGGCGATCAATGGCAAGGGAGAAATCACTATAACAACCTTTATCGAGGACAATAATATCTACATTGCAATCAAAGACACCGGTCCCGGTATCTCCCAGGAGAATCTCGGCAGGGTATTCGATCCGGGTTTCACGACAAAGGGTGTGGGTGTCGGAACGGGGCTCGGCTTGTCGATCTGCTACAAGATCATGCAGGTTCACAGGGGGGGGATCACAGTCGAGAGTGAACCGGGAAGGGGCACGACATTTACGCTCCATTTCCCGATGAATCTCGAATTGATGCTCGAAGAAAATGTTGACAATAAATAGCCTTTCCGTTGATACATATGTATTGAAAGGGGCATATATCTTTTCATGCAATTGATATCCAGGAGTTGGGTTGTAGGATCGGTTGCCGCTATGGTGATCCTTGCTCTCCTGTGCGGGATGGGCGCGAATGTCCATGCCGCCGCTCAGAAGGAGGAGACCGAGGAAGGGAGCAAGGCTTCAGAAGAGGGCAAGACATCGGAAGTGGAATATCCGAAAAAAATGAAGGCCCACCAGGGTTGGGAGTGGTTTCTTTACATTCCCGGATATGTAGTATTTCTGCCGTTTAAGCTCATCTTCGAGGGAGTCGGCTATACGGCCGGATATGTTCATGAGAAAAAGCTCATTCAACGTGTGCGTGATATATTTTCAACGGAGACTCCGTTTTTCGAAATATCGCCGACATACAGTAACCGCAGCGGCCTCGGCCTGAAATTCGAGCGCAAGAACATATTCAATATGAACTCCGAGCTCGAGGTTCGCGCATCCATCGGGTACCTGCGCCGGCAGCGGTATGAGGTATCCCTGCAGCGGGTTAATCTGTTCACAGAGCGAGTCAAGACGGACATCCTCGTCGGTTACCGATTGATGCCCAATGAATCATTTTTCGGAATCGGACCTAACTCGCCGAAAGAGTATCAGACCGATTACATGCACGAGCGCGTATATACGCAGCTCGCTCTCGCCACATTCTTGGGCGAGAAGGTGAACCTGGCGGCGAATCTCGGTTTCGATTACAACAACATTCTCGACGGCAGAGATCCCGATTTCCCTTCGACAACGGATATTTATGATCCGTCGGAGTTGCCGGGCCTGGAAACGAAAGTGAAGTTTGTCAGCGCGCAGCTCGCGGTAATCTACAATTCGAAGAAAATAACGGGAGAGAAGATACGGGGGCACGAGGTGCTGCTCGGAGGCGGTGTTTTCAATCAGGTCGGTGACGAGAAGTATGGATTCTATCAACTGAGAGCGGATTTCAACTCGTACTTCCATCTCTTTTACGGAAGGAATGTGATTCTCCGTCTATCGGGGCAAATTATCGAGCCGTTCGATAATCGCACCGTTCCATTCTATCTCCTCAGTGAGATCGGGCGCAGGGAAACGGTAAGAGGATTTACGAGAGGACGATTCTACGACCTGGATAAATTTGTCGGCTCTCTCGAGTATCAGTATCCCATCTGGAGGAACTATCTGGCCATGTCTACGGTAGATGCCCTTCTCTTCATTGATTTCGGCCAGGTGGCCCGCGACATAGGTGATATCAATACCGATAATTCGAGAATCGGCGCGGGCATGGGAATCAGGTTGTGGAATCCGAAGGGCGAATGGGCGCGCATTATGATTTCCAAGAGCAGGGAGCGGTGGAGATTCTACTTTGTGCTGAATTAATGCTTCGAGGTAAGAGCGAATGCGTTTCGTAAATGATAAGACGGATCATGCAGGCAATGTCATCGTGAATCGATTCATGGTGATTGTGCTGCTCGCAACGCTCTGTGCCTGCCTGGCCCACTGCGGCGGCAGTGGGCGGTACACGATTCCACCGCCGATACCTGATGATACCGCGCCCATGCCTGAACCGGAGGAGAACGATTACAACAATATCTCGTACCTTTTCGACCGGCAGGTTACCGAGCAGCTCGAGCAGGCGTTCGATCTGTCGCGTCTCACGCGCCGGTTGGTCGGAAGCCTTAAACAGGCGTACAACGTCGATGCGTTCGAAGAGGTTCCGAATTCGAGCTGGTTTACCAACAGAAATGCACGTCACAGAATGTCGGCTGAAGAGACAGCGCGCGGTCCCGACAGTGGCGCCGGTCCCGATACTTCCGGTGTCTGGCTCATTACCCACGCGAAAGCGGAGGGTGTGACGCCCGGTTTCAGGATAAAGGATCAACAGGGCGAGAGGTATTTTATCAAGTTCGATCCCGTCGGCTATTCGGGACTCTCCACCGGCGCCGAGGTTATCTCGACGAAATTCTTTTACGCGGCCGGCTACAACGTTCCCGAGAACTATATCGTGTACTTTCATCCCAGCATTCTGAAGCTCGGTGATGAAGTGAAGTTCACCGACGAAAAGGGGAAGAAGCGCTTCGCGACCCAGGATGATCTCGATAAATTGCTCGATAGCGTCGAAATACAGCCCGACGGACGGATCCGCGTGCTCGCGAGCAAGTTCGTCCCCGATCGTCCGGTCGGAAAGTTCTTTTTCAAGGGGACCCGCAAGGACGATCCGAATGATTTTGCTCCACATCAGCATCGGCGGGAGCTCCGCGGTTTGCGTGTTATATCGGCGTGGCTCAATCATTATGATACAAAGGCCGGCAATACCCTCGATGGCTATCATAAGGTAAACGGCGGCGGTTATATAAAGCATTACCTGATCGATTTCGGATCGACGCTCGGCAGCATGGCGCAGGCGCCGATGCAGCCGAACATCGGGTACGAGAATCAGTTCGATCCCGCAGCGATATCGATAAGCCTTATCAATCTCGGTTTGTTCGTCAAACCGTACGAAAAATTCGAGGGAGTCAAATACCCCTGCGTCGGCCTTTTCGAATCGAACTATTTCAGTCCGGGGGATTTCAAGTTCATAGTTCCGAATCCGGCCTTTGAGCTCTGTACCGTTCGTGACGCATTCTGGGGGGCCAAGATCGTCATGTCGTTTACCGACGAGCAGATCGATGCCGTGGTCGAGCAGGCGCAGTACCCCGATCCGGAGGCCGAAGCGTACGTCGCCCGTGTTATCAAGGAACGGCGCGACATGACGGGCCGGTACTGGTTCGATCTGATCAATCCTCTCGATAAATTCGAGATTGTGGGCGCTGCGGACAATCAGCAACAGCTCTGTTTCGAGGATCTCGCCATCGAGGGGGGATTGGAGGAGCGCGCGTCGACAAAGTACCGGTACGATTTGAGGGTGGCGGGTAAGCGTGTCATCAAATCGAGTGAAGATATCAACGGTACCTGCATTGTGCTCCCTGATCGGTTAGAACAGAATAGATTGTCCGGCGGAAAAACGGAAGAATCAAACGAGGATCTTCAGTGGGAGGTGAAGATACAGACATACAGGAAATCCGAAGAAAGCTGGAGCAGATGGGTCAAAGTTCATCTGTCAGCTCAAAAAGCTACCGGCAGATTCATCATCTTGGGAATAACGCGTCAGGAGTAGTCTCATCCGGGTTGATTTCTCATCAACAATATACTGGAAGGTAACGGGCTGTATAATACTCGTCACTTTTTTGCTAGTTACGGGCTGCGCTAAGAAGGGGCTGATCGAGGAGCAGTACGATGAAGCCGAGTACCGGGTCCCGAATCTCCTGCCTGAAGATCTCGCGTTCGATAATGGTACGATTCTCGTTTACAGCGACAATCAGGCCGGCTGGCTCGTTGAGCAGAAATTTCTCAATAAATCCAGCTGGTGGAACTGGCGGATGGTTTTCTTCCCGGTCTATGTGCCGTATCTGGTCGGCGCCGGAATAGTGGGTGGGATAGATTATGCGCTGAAGATCCCTGATTACGGCGGGAAGGAACGCAAAATGGTCAGGGACGCAATATATGCAGAGGCAAAGGCTTCTGACGCTTACTTCATACTTAATCTAGGTGATATCAACGCCTTCGACGGCAGGCGCCCGGCTCACTGGCGGCTTTTCTTGAGAGAAAACATGATAGAACATCCACTGGTGAAGGAGGTGCCGTATCTCACGGTGCTGGGGAATCATGAGCATGCAAATGACACCATTTACGGATTTCCGAATTACCAGGCGGTATTCGGACACCCGCGCTTTTATGCCGTCGAATTTACCGATGCCGCAATCTTCGTTATCGATTATAATTTCATCGTGGATCAATACCAGTACATCGATGATGATGTCCAGGACGAACTGTTCGAGGAGTGGTTTGTTTCCGATCCCGAAAGTGGAAAGCGTTCCTGGCTCGAGCAACAATTGGCATCGAGTGACAAAACTTTCAAGATTATCGCGATTCACCTATCTCCGCTGACGTGTGGAAAGCACTATACCGATTGGTTCAATCCCGACAATGGGAGGAATCTTCCGGAAAAGAGATTCAAGCTCATCAGGCTCTTCGAGAAATATGACATTCAGCTTGTTCTATCAGGTCATGATCACTTTTATCAGCATAAGGTGCTTGCCAGTGAAGGGGGCGGGGAGATGCACTATCTGATTGCGGGGGGCGGCGGAACGCCCCTGAGAGATCCTTATGACGAGGAGTTCAAGTCGAGAATTCGCGATGTCTTTCTGGAAGCGGGATTCAACGTAGATCCGGTGTGCGAGGGCAAAATATTTCACTATTTGATTATGACGGTAATGCATGATGAATTGACGATAAAGGTAATGGAAGTGACCGGCGAAGAGGAGGAACCGATAAAACTGTTCGAAGAAATCGTAATCGAAAGCCGGTCAAGCGGCGAATAGCCGATGCGCTATTTCTTAATCTCATGAAAAAATTATTACAGAAACTTTTCGGCATCAGGGAAGAGGAAGTGTTCAAGGTTTCTCTGATGTTTGCCTATATCTTCCTCACTATTGCTTCCATGATGGTTCTGAAACCGATGAGGAAGTCGCTCTTCCTTGTAAACATCGGCATCGACAAGCTCCCTTACGTCTTTATCCTTGTCGCTGTATTTGCGGCACTCGTCGATATGCTGCGCTCGAGGATCAAACGTATCTCGCGCCTGAACTACCAGATTCCTGTCACCATCATCGGTTCCATTGTTTGTTTGCTGATATTCTGGTTTCCCATTCATTCGGGGTATAGGAGCAACTGGTTTCTCTATGCTTTCTATATCTGGGTGGCGATCTATGCCGTCATTATGAGCTCGCAATTCTATTTATTCGCAAACTACGTGTACAACGCCCGGGAGGCGAAACGTCTGTTCGGATTCATCGGAGTCGGCGCGATTTCGGGAGGTATATTCGGCGGTTATCTGACGAAATACTTTGCCCCGCGATTGGGCACGGAAAACCTGATATTTTTCTGTATCGTATTCCTGCTGCTATGCCTGATCCTGTTCTCACTCGTCTGGAAAAAAAGTTATCGCTCTATCAAACGGGAAGTAACGGCATGGCATTCGGGCGGAACAAAGGCCGTTGAAAAAAAGAATCCGGTGCGATTGATTTTCGAATCCCGTCACCTGCTCTACATGACAGGACTGATCGGCATCGGCGTTATCGTTGCGGAAATCGCTGATTTTCAATACAGCGATATAACGTCCCGGGTGGTGACCGATCAGGACGGGCTCACTGCATTCTTCGGCTTCTGGATGTCGAATATCAGCTTTGTAGCCCTTGCGATCCAACTGTTTCTTTCCGGACGAATCATAAGGAAATTCGGTGTCGGAGCGTCGCTCTTTTTTCTCCCGCTGGGCCTTCTCGCCGGGGCCGTTTCTATACTGGTCAGCCCCGGCCTGACGTCGGCGATCATGATTAAATTCGGCGATGGCGCGTTCAAGCACTCGATAAACAAGGGGGGTACCGAGCTGCTCGCGCTTCCGATACCTCCTGCGGTAAAAAACAAGGTCAAAGTTTTCATAGATACCGTGATCAAAAATCTGGCCACCGGATTCGCCGGTATCCTTTTAATCGTTTTATTCCGTGTGGTGGGACTTTCGGTTCAATATATCAGCATAATTAGTATCGCATTGATTGCACTTTGGATTTTCCTTATTGTCAAGGTGAAGACCGAGTACGTTAATTCGTTCAGGACGGCAATCGAGAAACGATCGATCGATCTCGACGAACAATCGCTCAATCTAGCCGATGCATCGGTTTTCGCGGGGCTTATGAAAGTGCTCGAGGGAAACAACGAGAGACAGATATCGTATGCTCTGAATCTGATAGAGGGGGTGAAGAACAAGAAACTCCTTCCCGTCATCGAAAAGCTGCTCACTCATCCCTCATCCGATATTCGGGTCGCTGCGCTGCGAATGGCACATCAGCACGAAGAATCCGATTATTCAGAAACGGTTCTGACACTGATCACCGATGAAGATCAGGAGGTGAAGGCCGAAGCGATCAGGTATATATGTCAGCGTTCCACGGACAAGTTTGAAGCGCTGAAGACCTACCTGGATAGTGAAGATTATCGAATCCAGGGCGCTGCAATAATGTGCGCCGCAAAGCACTGGAAAGAGAGCAAGGATTACAGGGATATCGGCATCAAGGAAATCATCATCGGCAAATTCAAGGACCTGCATTCAGAGGATGAGGGTGATGAGGCGCTCACGCAATTTAAAATAAACGCCGCAAATGCAATCGGCTACGCCGGTGATCCGGAGTTGTATCCGTACCTCGTTGCCATGTTCAATTCCGCTTCTCCCGAAGTAGTACGAGCTGCGGTATCGAGCTCCGGGCGAACGGGAGATATGGAGTTCGTTCCGTTTCTGATACGCCATTTGAAAACGAAAACCATTCGCCGGGTCGCGATGAGTTCGCTGTCTATGTACGGAGAGCGAGTAATCGATGTCCTTGTCGAACACCTGGCGAATCCGAACGAGGACTACTCGATCAGGCGGCAAATACCGGGAGTGTTGGCGCTGATCGGTTCTCAGAAATCGGTTAGCGCTCTCATGAAAAACCTGGATATTCATGAGACTTTTGATAAAGTGGTAAGGGCATTGAACAAATTGCGGGTCAACTATCCCGTTTTGAAGTTCGATAAGTCTAATATAGATAAGAAAATCTTCGAATCAACGAGGCAGTACTATCGCGTTCTTACACTACTGCACGGCCAGAGCAGGATGAAGGGCGAGGCGGTATCAGAAGGAACCCCGGGAGAGGGCAAGGCAAGAAAATTATTGATCAAGGCGCTGGAGGAAAAACTCGATCATGACCTCGAGACGATATTCAGGTTCCTCGGGCTGCGATATAAGCCAAAGGAAATGCACGACGCCTACCTCGGAATAATGAGTCAGCGATCGAGGCATCGGGCGAATGCGATCGAATTTCTCGACAATGTTCTGCGGTCGGAATTCAAGAAGCTCATCGTTCCGATAATCGAAATGGCGTCCGTGGAAGCGCTGCTGAACATGACGAAGAGCGAGTTCGGCTACTCCGTCCCTACGGAGGATGAGAGTATCGAGATACTGCTTGAAGGGCCTGATAACTGGCTTCGGGCATGCGCCTTGTATCTGATCGCTGAATTGCATTATGATAGATACAAGGAAAAGGTTTTAGAATTGGGTACGCATCCCGATCAGGTGGTGTGGGAGACCGCGAGATTTTGTCTCGGCCGCCTCGGCGAGGCGCATTAGCGGAATAAGAAAAATCAGTGTATCCTGGTTTGATTGAAAGTACGCCATGAGAGTATGAGTTTGAGAGGTTTGCCATGCTTACAGCGATTGAGAAAGTGATCTTTTTGCAAGACATCGATATTTTTCAGTATACAGCGACGGAAGATCTCGCACATCTTGCGGCGATCACGGAAGAGCTGGAGCTGGGAACGAAAGAGATTTTGTTTAAAGAGGGGGATATCTCTGACGCTATGTTCATGGTGGTAAAAGGGAAGGTGAGACTCGAGAGAGAAGATCAGGAAGTAATGGTGGCTGAAGACAAGGATGTATTCGGCACATGGGCGCTTTTCGATGACGAACCGAGGGTGGTAACCGCGATAACGCTCGAAGAGTGTCATCTGCTCAAGATTCACAAGATTGATTTCATCGATCTCCTTGCTGACAATATAAAGATCACGCAGAGCATATTGAAAAAGATGGTCAAGCGGCTCAGGGGTCTGATGACGAGGGTGGGGCGGTAAAGCGGCTGTATATGTTCAGCGGCAGAGTGGCTGTAGCTGCATATGTTCATATGAATTTAGGAGGAAAAAATGGGAGAGAATTCGACAGAGTACACGATCGTTATCGTTGATGATGAGGATATGGTTTTAAAGAGCCTCAATTCTTTTCTTGCTCTGACAACAGAATACAACGTAAAGACGTTTCTATCTCCCAAGGAGGCTATAGAGTACGTCAAGAATAACAATGTCGATCTCGTGATGTCCGATTACCTGATGCCCGAGATGGACGGGCTTTCACTTCTCGATGAAGTTAAAAAGATAAAACCCGAGGTGCCGAGGATCATACTCACCGGATATGCGGATAAAGAGAATGCTATTAAGGCGATAAACGATGTCGGTTTGTTTCAGTATGTCGAGAAGCCCTGGAATAACGATGATCTCCTGATCATTCTCCGGAACGGCCTTGCGAAGAACAGACTGATGAAGAAGCTTCAGGATAAGATCAAGCAAATCAACGATGCGTATGGGGAACTCGAGGGTCTTCACAACGAAATCGTGAAGACGTTTGTTTAGTATCCGTCGAATGCGCTCTCGCGGAGTTTTTCAAACTAACGCCATTCCTCCGGGATATCTAAGACAGATGCGAAGGGCCTAACGCCATTCCTCCGGGATATCTATGACAAATGCGAACGGCGGATCTTTCGGTTTGGCGTCATAGATGATGACAAGACTCTTTCCCTCTTCGAACCAGCCCATGCCCTCCCAATTGACATTTTCCCAGTTGCCCGCTTGGAGCAGGGAATCGATCTCCTTCAGGTGTTTGACGCTCGAGCAACCCATGCGTTCAAGGTCGTCCTCGCTCAACCCCTTCAAGGCGTTTTTGCAGGCATGGTCGAGGTATAAGGGTTCACCGATGCGATTACCCTGAAGATCGAATCGTTGCAGGATTTTGAATATGTACTCGACCGCGCCATCCTGCGGGGCGTTTTCGGAGTTCAAAAGGACGATGAATATATCTTTGTCTTTCTGCGATTCAAACCAAACCAGATCGGTGGCGCGATATCTCTGGGCGTCCGGAGGTTCACCGGGAGGCTCGGGGACGTCGAGAACGATTCGATGCGTTGGATCGTCCACTTTTCCCGCATACCCGTCCCTCTCGATTTCATGAACGACTATTACCGGTTTGAGCGGCTCGCCACTGGTTTTTTCGCGCAGCTGCGGGGGAACGTGCTTGTCGATCAGGTAGCCTCCTTCCCAAAGGACGGCAACCCTGGAGACGCCGCTATCTAGATGCTTCACCGCAAGCCCTTCGAGTCCCCGGTGACCGAATTCGGTGAGCGTTTTGTCGTACTCTGCGACTACGAGCGGATGCTTATCCTGTTTGCCCCGTTTGAGAATCAGACTGTGAAGTTGTTCCGAGAGAACGACAATCCGTCCGTCTGTGAGGACGTCTATTCCTTCGAGATCCATGGCCAGCTCAGCGCCGGGCATGAGGATTTCTCTGACCTTTTCGGGAGCTATCGCGATAACAGTGCTACACGTGCCATCCAGCGACAGTTCGAAGTATCTCCCATCTGCATCATCACCGACAATGAGTAAACGATCGTCTATCCGTGTGATACCGGATGCTTCTGATATAACAGTTCCATCGGTGTTTTTTCCATGCTCGCCGTTGCATCCGGAGAGCAGCAAGAAAATCACGGCTATTAGTGCGATTGAGTGTCTCATTGGTACCGCAGAAAGAGATCGAGAGCCTTCATGGCACGGTCAATTTTTCTAAACACCGGTATGCCTGTGTCTTCCATCATCGCCACGGCCGGATTGTATAGCCTGCCCGAGTCGACCGATACTACCATAGGTTTCTCGGTATTATTGAATATTTTAATTGTTACATTGGGATACGAATTCTCATTTTGAATATCTTCTTTGTGTCCCTTGCCGGCGGGAAGTGTTTCCAGAAACGGTGTGGGGGGGACGACCGTCGCAACGAGACAATCTACATCGTCATCCTCGAGCATTAATTCGAGACACTTTCCGTAGTTGATTGCATTCGTTTGAGGAGTCGCGTCAATCGGATTATTGACATCGATGATGTCCGTAGGAAGCGCATTGTGCAGTCTCGAGATGGTGCCTGCCGAGAATCGTGCGAGTTCCATCGAATAGAGCCGATCCGCGGCAACCGAACATTCGAATCCCGCGTTGGAGAATACACCGACCTTGTTTCCCGTTACTTTCTTTCTTGATAAGAGTGAGAAGACTTTGATCGCATCTTCCACATCCTGAAGCGAATCCGGCATAATGATGCCCGCTTCGCTCAGTACCCGGTGCAGTACTTCATAATCTCCCGCCATTGAGGCGGTATGAGATGCGACGGCGGCGGCGCCGGCTTTAGTTCTGCCTGTCTTGTACATTATGATCTTCTTGCCCGCTTTGATAATATCTCCGGCAACCTTCAAGAACCGGGCGCCGTCGTATGGCTTGAATCCCTCGAGGTAGAGACAAAACAGATCTATATCAGGATCGTTTCGCAAATTGATGAGATAATCGGTGACGGTGAGATCGACCTGGTTCCCGTACGTAATCATGTATTTCGGATTTATCAGCTTGCCCATGGTACTGACGAGCGTAACGAGGTAGGCTCCGCTCTGACTGATCAGGGCCATTCTCTCGCCATAAATGCCTTCGAAGGGCAGTTTGTATTCGGGGAGAAAGAAGGTGTTGTACCCGCCCGGTCTCGAAACGATACCGAGGCAGTTGGGACCGTTCACGACGGTGCTTGCATAGTTCTTCTCGCGTCCCTGCCTTATGACATCCTGGAGATGCTCGTCAAGACCCTTGCCTTTTTCCGTTTCCCCGAATCCACCCGGTATCAGGGTTATGGAGCTCGCTTTGTCGTCGAGTATGATCTCTTCGAGGATAGCCGTGATTTGTTTGTTTGCGGGGACTGCGAGTACCGCCATGTCGATTTTCTCAGCAATATCATTTACTGATTTGAATGCTTTGCACCCATCGATGTCTTCTGCTTCGGGGTGAAGCACATAGACGTGATCTTTCTGGATGACATCGCTTTTCAGGATATTTCTCAAAATAATCCTGCCCACGTTCATGCTCGTCGCGGAGGCTCCTATGATAAGCGCCGTTTCCGGTTTCAGGAGCTTGTCGATTCCCGAACGCGATGGGTGGAGCGGTTTCGTTTTGTTCCTCGATAGTCGTATCATTGCATCGAGCGGCATGAGCTCGCCTTCGGGTGTGATCTGGATAGGATTGACCTCGAGTTCCTCGATGGTCGCCGATGACCAGTCCGAGAGCGGCGAGAACGCCTCCGCGAGGAGCGCGAAGGCTCTCAGTGCCTCGTGCACCTTTTCTCCGTCTATGCACGGTTCGGGAACGATTCGCGTCTGACAGGTGATTATGGGATAGAAAAGCGTTTTGAGCAGCGCTTCTTCCGTGCCGGCATAGTCATTGACGCCGGCAGCGGTTCGAATGACGAGATCCCTGCCCTGCTTGATATATCGCTTGTAGATTTCCGTCCCGATGCCGCCGATGCCGACGAACACGAGCGGACCGAACGAGACATCCTGTCTCAATGAAAGGAGGAGCTGATTCTGAACGCTCTTGTTTCCTTCTATTACTTCGGCGATGAGCATCCCGGCAAGCTCTATATCGAGGGGTCCGGCTATTCGTTGAAAATCTTCGAATGTGGATTTTACGGATTCGGCATCGGAATCGACGAATTTCACGCCACCGTACTCGAATCGGTGAACCAGTTGATTCGATATAAGCTTGCAGACAACCTTCTCACCTGGAAATAACGAGAGATCGATGGCCCCCAGTTCGTCTAGGCTTCTCACGAAAGCCGTTCGCGGCGTTCGAAAACCCACGAGGTTGAGAATCTTGTAGACCTCGTGCTCAAAAAGCCTGTCCCTGCCCGCCTCGAGGCTGCCGTCCAATATATTTTCAATCTTCTTGATGCGGGGATCGAGCTCAGTCTTCATGCAGGTGGTCCTCCGAATGATCGAGACAAAGCCCGTTTTTCTGCACCAATCGCTTATATTTGCTGCAGTAGAGCGCCATGAACGTGTGACAGGCGCCGTCGAGATGTTCTTCTTGGGGAAATGAAGCATGAGGGCAGGATAGGTCGCACCATATTGGTGGCGGGGCTTTCATTTTCGGCAGCGGCTCCGTAATTAATGTTTGCAAATTAGGCGTCGCAAGAACGACTTGGTATAATATATGTTAAACATAGACATGTGTCGATTATAAAAAGAAGACCGCTTGATAGGGCCGTCATCGATGCCGGCGTTGCATAAGGGAGCTAAGATGGTTGTCAGCAAGGGATTAGGAATTGATATCGAAACCCAGCAGCGAGCCATCACGCACCTCAAGCGTGAGATCTTCGGCATCGATAAAACCTCTAAGTCTGTGTATATCAAGGAGTTTGATTCGGATTTCGTGAGATATAAAAAGACGTGCACCGTTGACGAGGTAATGCAACATGCTGCTTCGAGTGATATCGTCTATTTTGGGGATTATCACCCACTCAGGGCGAGCCAGAATTGGGTATTGCGGTTTATGAAGGAGCTCGATGCGAGGGGGAGAAAGGTCGTTCTCGCACTCGAAATGCTCTACGTTCATCAGCAGGAGTTTCTCGACCGGTGGATGAAGGGGACGATGAGCGAGGAGCAGTTTCTCGAGGCGATTGATTACCAATCCGAATGGGGTTTCGACTGGAAGAGTTACCGGCGTATTTTTGAGTTTGCCAAAGACCCTTTTATTCCAATTTTCGGCATCGACTCCGAACCTCGAGATAACCTCAGATACATGAAACTGCGGGACCGGATGATAGCGCGGCGAATCAAGACCATTCATAATTTTTTTCCCGACCACGAGATTCTCGTCGTCATCGGCGAATCGCATCTCGCATCGAACCATCTGCCTGCAGAGGTTCGAAAGGTTTGCAAAAAGAATTTCCAGGATCTCATCATTGTCCAGAACGTCGATTCTCTCTACTGGAGATTGCGACGACAAGGGAAGGTCGATATTGAGGCAGTCAGAATCGATAATAAACGTTACTGCCTGTTTACTGCCTCCCCCATGGTCAAGTATCAGTCATACTGCGAGATTATTAACCATTGGGTCGAGGGAGAAGAGGAGGACCGCTATACGCAACCTTTCCAGGAAATGGTGGAGCATATCCTGCTTTTGCTTTTCGGAAAGCGTAAAGAACTCACGGTAACGGTCAACGGTGAATGGAGGGGGACGCTCGAAGAGGTGTTTCCGACGATCCACCGGCGGAAAACCTATAAATCGGTTTCCAGCTATCTTCGCTCAAAGCGGGTGCATACACGCGTAATCACGGCGGTGAACGAGCAATTGAAAAACTACGGCGCATGTTACGTTCCCGTCACAAACTCCCTTCTTGTCATGAAATTCGATCCCGTATTCGCCGCGCAGGAAGCCGCACGCTTTGTTCTTTACGCGATGCGTGACGAGATTTCCCATGAAAAGAAGATCTGGCGGCCTCATGAAGATCAGTTCTACGCGTTTATATTCGAGGAGGCGCTTGTTTATCTCGGTTCGAAGATCATAAGCTCGACACACTCGTTTAAGAAGACGAATCTCCTTCTGAATGTGATCGATTCGAGGGGAGTAGTTAGGAAACCGGTATCGGGATTTTCGCTGAGCGAAACGAGAGAGATTGTCGGGTTGTTGAAGTATCATATCAAGAGAGAAAATAGGGGCAGGGGTGCCATGAAGAATACCCGGAAACTTCAGTCGATTTTTCGGCTCGCAATCCGGAAGCGTCTGCTCATTGTGAGAACGCTCGGGCACTCGCTCGGAGAAGCTATATCAAAGGGTTATGCAGAGGGCAGGGTGTCACGCAAGGAAATCCTCGTGCTCTTTCACGAAAATTTCAGAGAGCCCGGCAGGGCCAAGCGCATGTACCTTGATTTGGTGAAAAGGACAAAGCCGTTCAGGGAAATGCGTGGTGAGTTCCGATAGATGGGGATTGCGTTCCGATTAACAGGGGCCGCGTTTCGATTAACAGGGGCCGCGTTTCGATAATCAAAGCCCATATTCCGATTAGCCGATATGCGGACCCGTGTATGATTCCCGCCGTTTTTGTTTGTATTTTTACGGCACAACCTTTTAGAATTGGCGAAATATCTTATCGTTTCGTGTTTTTTTATGTTCGGGAGGACTGCACGATGGAAGATGCACGGGATATCGCGGGTCAGACTGTTTTAATGAAGCTCACGAGGCAGGAAGAGCTGGGTTTCGTCGGAATTCCAGATGATGGTCCGTTTTTCTGCAAAGTAACTGCTGTTGATCAGTTCGGTCTTTGGGTGGAGAACAAGAGATTCGTGACCATCGAGGTCCGGGACTCCAAGGGAAAATATATACCGAAGACCAAGCAGAAACCCGAACGACACGTAGTGAATATTCTCTTTCCTTGGAGGAATATCCAAACCGTTGTAAGATTCGCTGAAAAGGACGTAGAAAAGATAGTCGGCAAGGCGATTGGAGAAGGGAATAAGAATATCGGTAAAATCGGTTTTATTACATAAGCAAGGCTTTTGCCGGTTTATCTCGAAACCAGACTTTCACTGGTTTATCTCGAAACCAGGCTTTCGCCGGTTTATCTCGAAACCAGACTTTCACTGGTTTATCTCGAAACCAGACTTTCACCGGTTTACAAAGTCCGGCGGACATTAACAGGTGACGCGGGTGGAAAAATGAAAAGGATCATACGACTGCAAATCCAGAGAATGCGGCCCGGATTCCTCATTATCATCAGTTATCTCACCGCCGCTTTCGTCGGCGCCCTCCTGCTCTCGCTGCCGGCAGCCTCGACGACCGAACCGCTCACGGTCATCGATGCACTCTTCACCGCGACATCGTCTATCTGTGTCACAGGGCTCATCGTTGTAGATACCGGGACGCAATTCACCATTTTTGGGAAATCCGTGATTCTCGTACTCATTCAGCTGGGCGGTCTCGGTGTAATGACCTTCTCGGTCTTTCTCTTCCTGTTCCTCGGACGCCGGCTTGGAACCAAACAGCGATGGATTATCACTGAGAGCTTTACGCCGGCGCCGATCAGGGAGGTACGGAGCCTTCTCAAGTCGATTTTCTTATTTACATTTCTTCTCGAAGGTATCGGGACGGTGTTGCTCTTTCTTTTCTGGAAAAACAAAATGGCGCTGCCCTCGGCGATCTTTACGAGCCTCTTTCATTCGATATCGGCGTTCTGTAACGCGGGATTCTCTTTCTTCAGCACGAGCTTTATTCAATACAGGGGAAGTGTGCTGCTCAATGTCACGATTTTATCGCTCATTGTGATCGGAGGCATCGGTTTTCCCGTGATATACGAGTTCATGCGGCGCATCATGTATCGACGGCTCCACAAACGAATGGCCTTTTCGCTCCATATGAAAATGGTGCTCTCGACGACGGTCACACTGATTGCAGCCGGTGCTGCCATGATTTTTCTTTTCGAGCACAGTTACGATTCATCTCTCGCGACGTTACGGGGAAAAATACTGACGTCCCTGTTTCAATCTATCACGGCGAGAACCGCCGGGTTCAATACACTCGATATTCCATCGCTTTCCGCTGCAACGCTCTTTATACTTGTCATACTGATGTTCATCGGCGCGAGCCCGGGATCCTGCGGCGGAGGGATAAAGACCACATCCCTTGCTGTTATGGCGGCGATATTCAGCAACAAATTGAGGGGAAAGCGATATATCAGCATGTTCGGGCGGACGCTGCCGGAGGATACCGTTTCCCGAGCGCTGTCCATTTTTATTTTAGCAGTGATTACGGTCACTGCGGGTGTCGTCGTGCTCCTTGTCTCGGAGATGGGAACGCTGAATCCCGGGAGAGATTTTTTTCTTTCATATCTCTTTGAAGCGGTTTCCGCATTCGCGACGGTCGGTCTTTCGATGGGTGTGACGTCCACGCTCACCACGACCGGAAAGACCGTTATTATATTTCTCATGTTTTTAGGAAGGGTTGGACTTTTGACAATAGCGTACGTCGTCACGCGAAGGGCGCGCGGCGGTCTGTATAAATATGCCGAAGAAAAAATCATGATCGGCTAATGGGTTTGTAAAATCGGGGAGAGAGAAAGGAAATGCCATGGGGAGCAAATATGCCACTGTCGGCCTAGGCAACTTCGGATTCTATGTAACGAGGACCCTTTTCGAAGAGGGCCACGATGTTATCGCTATTGACAAGAATGAAGAGCGGATCCAGAAGATACGCCCGTATTGCTCGCAGGCGATACAGGGAGATGCCACCCAGAAGGAAATGATGAAGGCTATCGGCCTGGAGGAGATGGATGCCGTTGTGGTGAGTATGGGAGGGAATGTGAGCGCCGCGACGCTCATCACACTCTACCTCAAGGAGCTCGAAGTGAAGCGGATCGTGGTCAAGGCGACGAACGAGGATCACGGGAAGATTTTAAAAAAGGTCGGAGCAACGGATATTATCTATCCTGAAAAGGATATGGCCGTCAAGGTGGCGAGGGGACTCTCGGCGCCCGATGTTCTCGATTATATTTCGATGTCGGGCGATTACATCATAGCGGAAATCGCTCCTATCGAGCTGTTTGTCGGGAAGAGCCTCGCCGAGCTGGAGCTCAGATCGAAGTACAACATCAATGTTATCGGCATAAAAGAGCTCGTTCCTGAAAATTTTGTTTTTGTTCCGCCGGCAAATTTTGTTATAAAACATAGCGATGTCCTTCTCGTAATCGGCAAGCGTGAGGATATCAGCAAGGTCAGGACGATGAAGGCAGAAAAGTGATTTTCGGTAACAATGAAGGGGAAGAAACGTAAGCAGGAGAATAAAACAAAAGAAGGAGGATACATGAGAAATTCACCAATTATCGTGGCGCTTGTTATAGTCGCATGTCTGATTACTCTATCACCCCGGGATGCGAACGCATTTGTGGGCCTTAGATTATCCGGTTCTTACGGTTATGTGAATTACAAGGACTTCAATGAATTCGCGAAATATATGAACAGCACCGTTTTTAAGGATCCGACCGTTCGCATCTTGGCTGAAATGCCGGAGATCCACTGGATGCCGGAAACGAAGCTCGAATTCGTCTTCTCGTTGAGGCAGGGCCTCAGCTCGGGTATCGGAATCGGCTACCTCAGAGGTTCCTCTGAATTCTACACGGTTATCAGGGGCGGAACTATCGATCAGAAAGACCTTGGATACAACCACACGATCGATTCGTATCCCCTGACCTATACGATTTACTTCTCGCTTCCCACAACAACGGTTTCTTGGGCGGTGCCGATGATATATCTCGGATTGGGGGCTTATTACACAAAGGCTTCATTCGACCTGACGAATACTACTTTGACCGAAGACAACAGCATGACTTCGGAGCTCACCGACTGGGGATGGGGGATGCACGGGGGAGCCGGCGTCGAGTTCGAATTGACTCCCGTTATAACACTCGATATCGATTTTTTCGGCCGGTTTGCTGAGAACAAGGGATTCACGGGGACCATGAAGAATGCCTCGGGCAGCGAGGAGGATGCCTATCTCATGAGCGATCTAGTCGATGACATGTTTATACCGGGGAAAAATCTCTACTACGGCCCGTGGGAGACCGCCGACAGGCAGTACGATGAAGGCACGGTCACGCTGACAGGATTCGGTTTCACCTTCGGCATCAAGGTTGCTTGGTAGTTCGTGAGAGCACATCGCGTTTTGATTGCTTAAATAGCGACGTGTGTGCTGAATTAGAATAATAAAAGGAGGCGTCATAGACGTGTGTGGCGAATCAGAATCATGCAAGGAGGCGTCATAGACGTGTGTGGCGAATCAGAATCATGCAAGGAGGCGTCATGAAAACAGCAGCGCTCGTATTAGCACTTCTCATCGTATTCACCGGTGTCTTGACGGTTTCGGATAAAGCCGAAGCAATAGGTGTCAGGATATCCGGCGGCTACACGTATATCAAGTACAGCAATTTCAACAACTGGGTCGACTACGTGAATAACACGATATTGCCGCTCGCCACCATTACCGGCGCGACGTTCGACAAGATCAACTGGATTCCCGAGTTCAAAGGCGAAGTCCTGCTGCCCGGAATTCCATTTATCGAGTCGGGCCTCGGAGCCGGTATCATAATGGGAAGCTCGGACTTTGCCCTTTCAATGCAGGGTCAGAATCTCAGCCTGAAGCACAAGATGAGGGCGTATCCGCTGACCTACACGGCGTATTTTGATATCCCCGTTCCTTTTGTGAACATCAAGCCGATGGTGTACGGAGGCTTGGGAGCATATTACTCGAAGATAACCTTCTCCGAGAGCGTGAGCGGCGTTGAAAATTACAGCAGTGAGTCCGATTTGACGACGTGGGGATTCGGTATTCACGGCGGCGCCGGAATCGCCTTCTCGGTCGCCCCCACAATAACGATCGATCTCAGTATCTTCGGCCGCTGGGCCGACATAAAGGGCTTCGATGGAACAATGACGGATCCGGATGGCGACAGCGAGGATGCGTACCTAGCGTACGATGAGATTTATGACTTATATGGATTTGGAAAGAATGATCTCTATTACGGTGCGATGTCCAATGATATGAAAAGCACCGTAGCTGAAGGTTCCGTCGATTTGAGCGGTTACGGATTCGCGGTGGGGCTGAAGATCGGATTCTGATCATCATCGCAATTTGGTTGTTATTGGATTTTGATCGTAATCTGATTTTGAACAGCATCCAAATCTGATCCGCATCGGATTTTGAACGACAACGAAATCTGATCGTCCTCGGATTTTTATCGTCACGCATGAAAAGGCGGTGATTGGTGAAACTCAGCCGGTTCCCGAGAACATTCTGGGCTGCGAATACGATAGAGCTCTTCGAGCGGTTTGCCTACTACGGGATGAATATCATCCTCGCCCTCTATCTTACGCGCCGCGTCGGGTACAGCACGGAGTTCGCCGTCTCGATCACCGGTTTCTTCATCTCATCGCTTTATCTTCTCCCGATTCCGACCGGTGCAATATCGGACAAGATTGGATTCCGTAACGGTCTCTTTATTGCTTTTTCCACGCTTGCGTTGGGGTACGCTCTGCTCGGCGTGTTCCCTACCAAAATAATGGTTCTTGTATCGCTCGCGCTCATCGCCATAGGCGGCGCGTTTGTGAAGCCGGTAATCTCGGGGACGATCAAGAAAACCTCACCGGAAGGACTTTCCAGGATCGGTTTTTCGATATTCTACATGGTCGTAAACATCGGGGGTTTCAGCGGCAAGATAGTGGCTAAGCTGCTCCGTCAGGATCTCGGACAATGGCTATCGGTTTCGGGTTTTGTGCGTCTCCAGGAGTGGGTCGCGGCCAATGTTCCGCCGTTCCAGATAACGCCGGAGATAATAGAGCGGGCCGCAGCGCAGAGCCCGCCGATGACTCCCGTGGCCTTCTTCGAGATGCTCAAATGGCAGGGGCTCGGGATGCAGGTGATCTGCTTATTCTCTGCGCTGATGGCGATCGTGGCGCTGCTCCTGGTATATTTCTCCTACCGCGAGCCGGACAGATCAGGAGAACCGATCAGGTCCGTAAAAGAAATCTTCACGGACATGTTTAAGGTACTCAGGGATTGGAAATTTGTAAGTTTTATTCTGATCTTTGCCGGGTTCGATCTCATGTTCTGGCAGTTGTATCTATCGGTGCCGCTCTACATAACACGGCACATATCCGAGCGCGCGCCGATGGCGTATATCGTGGCGATCAATCCGGGAATGATCATTCTCTTGCAGATGCCCATCGCCCTCGCCGTGCAACGGATCAAACCGATCGCAACGATGGCTCTCGGCATGGCGATCTCGGTTTTTGCGATGATGCTTCTCGGATTACTTCCGACGCTGTGGGGGGTGTGCATAGCGATTGGCGTTTTCGCAATCGGTGAAATGACGTTTGCACCCCGGTTTCTCGATTACGTTTCGAGCATGGCTCCGAAAGGAAAAGTCGGGCTGTACCTCGGGTACGCGTACGTTCGGAGCTTTATCGCGACGATGATCGGCGGTCCGCTGAGCGGTTTCCTCGTCGAGCGGTATTGCCCGGAGACGGGACCGCGGACGCCGTACAAGATATGGTTCATCTTTGCCGGCATCGGAGTGCTCGCGCTGATCGCCCTCTTCTTTTACAACCGATTCGTCGGTGAACGCAGCGGCGAAAAACAAGAAGCATGAACCTGCAATTACATTCTCTCGATCTTGCCATTCTCGCCCTCTATCTCGTTGCAGTATTCGGCATCGGAATAGCGCTGTCAAAACGTGCCTCGAGAAGCACCGAGGAGTTCTTTGTCTCGGGACGCTCGCTCCCTTGGTGGATCGTGGGCACTTCGATGGTTGCGACGACGTTCGCCGCCGACACGCCGCTCGTCGTTTCGGGTCTCGTTGCCAAGGGCGGCATATTCGAAAACTGGCTCTGGTGGCAATGGGGTATAGGTGGTATTACAGCCGTCTTTCTCTTTGCCCCGCTCTGGAATCGCGCGCGTATCACGACCGACGCGGAGCTCATCGAGCTTCGATACGACGGCAAGCCCGCCGCTGCGTTGCGGTGCTACCGCGCAGTCTGGTTCGGCCTTTTTCAAAACGTGCTCGTTACCGCCTGGGTCATGAAGGCGATGGTCAAAATAATTATCATTGTCATGGGTTGGGAAGATGGCGTAACGATGCTCGGCATGAAAGCGGAAGTCTTCACGGTATTAATATTATTTATCGTCGCTGTTACGTACACAGCGCTGTCGGGACTCTGGGGAGTCGTTATAACGGATTTCCTGCAATTTTTTCTTGCGATGGGCGGCGCGATATATCTCGCTGTCGTAGCGGTCTCGAAACTCGGCGGCATCGGAGGAATTCGAGAGCGGTTTGCAGAAACCGGTTTCTCATTCGAGGAAACGACGAGGATCATTCCTCGAGTCGCTTCTATTATCGAAGCTAATCCGTTTACAGAGTTCTTAATATTAATAGGCGTTGTTTGGTGGGCCGCGTACCAGTTCGACGGCGGCGGATATTTCGCGCAAAGGCTCTTCGCGGCGAAGGACGACAGGCACTCCGCACTCGGTTATCTCTGGTGCAGCATAGCGCACATCGCGCTTCGACCGTGGCCCTGGATAATCGTTGGTCTCTGCGGTATAGCCATGTTCGGCGTCGTCGACGACCCCGAAACGTATTACCCGATGGTCATGCGTTCCATTCTGCCAGCGGGGATTCTGGGACTCGTGATAGCCTCTTTCTTTGCGGCATTTATGTCGACGGTCGACACGCAGCTCAACTGGGGTTCGTCTCTGATCGTGAACGATATTGTCAGGCGTTTTCTGTGGAAAAGTAGATCCGAAAAGGAATATCTGAAAGTTGCTCGATTATCGGTTCTCGCGCTGGCCGTCCTCGGCGCAATCGCGTCTTTCGCGGTGAATGATATATCATTCGCCTGGAAGCTCGTGATATCTGTGACTGCGGGAGTCGGTACGGTTTATGTCGGCAGGTGGTACTGGTGGCGCGTCAATGCATGGTCCGAGATCACCGCTATGGCGATCGCGTTCGTGTGCACCCTCGTTTTCACGATTCTCTCGAAATCTCCCCGTTTCGAAGGGAGTGCTTTCCTCGCGTTTCCCTTTTCGGTTGCATTAACCGTTATGATTTCTCTTCCCCTGTGGATTACCGTGACGCTTCTCACGCCTCCCGTAGATACCGAGCATCTCATGCGGTTCTATCGGCGTGTCCGCCCCGGCGGACAAGGGTGGAAACATATCTATTCGATGATTCCCGACTGCAAGCCGCGAGGCACCGGGTTGAGAACGTTAGTGCGGATCGTATCCGGCGTCATTGCGCTGAACGCAATTCTCATAGGAATCGGGAAGCTCATACTGGGAAGTGTAATCATCGGGAGTATTATTCTTGCCGTCGCGCTCTTCTCCGGATTGGTATTCGTAATCTCGCTGCGGGGTGGATTCGACAGCGCGGAACAGAAGAGCTAGAATTAAATAAAAACATGACTTCTGTTGCGAAAATGGTCAAGCGAGCCCCATAGGCATTCGAGCGATCTTGCGAGCCCCATAGGCATTCGAGCGATCTTGCGAGTCCCATAGGCATTCGAACAATCCAGCCAGCCCCACCGGCATTCGAAAATATCTCGCGGATCCCACAGGCAGTCGTGCACTCATTGATTGTTTTTATCGAGAGAAAAAGCGAAGTACCATCCGCTTGCCATCCATGACGGCAGAATATCGGCAAGCTTTATATCTATCTTTCCAAATAGTGGATGGTTTCGGAGGAAGGAAAAAATCGTTAAAAAGGAATCCGAATTAGAGAATAAAACAGGTTTCAAGAAGAGAGCCGAGCACAGATCAAGCAGTTCTTTTTTAGAGAAGTGGTGGCAGTGAGAGTCGCCCGGTGCGCTTGCATGCGAGGGTTTGCGCAGTGCCGTTCGGAGCCATTGCCACCGGCGAAGTGCATTTCGCGGACTCAGCCTGTTTGCTGTTTCCCAGGGACCGTAACCATTCGGAGTTGTAATTATCAGGTATGATCCCTCGTTCATCCGTTTCTCGATATTGCCGAGCATTCGAGCAGGATTCGGCACATGTTCGAGCACCTCAGAGGCAATAACTATGTCGTACGTTTCGCCGTCCGCAAATGTGTTTCCGTCATCAACGGATACTGTAAGATTCGTGATCCCGTTTATCTCTATTTGCTTCCTGACAGACTCGACCGCACTCGTGTTAATATCAAAGGCCTTCACGCTGCATCCAAGCGATGCGAGGGGGAAGGTGATACCTCCCGTACCGCATGCAACTTCGAGAACGCGCAACGCTTTTATATTCTTGTTCTGCCTTCTCGAATAGGCCACTATTGCATTGAAGACAAACCGGAGTTTCTTCATATCAACCGGGCTCGTATAATTCGTATCAGAGAGAAATATATCGAGAAGTTTTCTGTCTTTTTCTTTTGTTTTCATATTAAAATCCAGTTTCCGTTTTGTTCCAATGCAATGTCACGAGTAGGCAATGTCACCCACTAGGGGGTTTGATTGCTCTGCATAAGTTTAACACACTGGATAGTCAATTAATTATTCTCATTCTATTTGTCTGAATCGGTTCATGTGCTCTTTCCCGTATGCCCCCTCAGCCAGCAACATGTTATGTCTTGGACACAGTAATCGCAGATTATCTTTTGTGTTTTTGCCGCCCTTGGCGAATGGAACTATATGATCAACTTGCAGGTTCTTCCTTTTGACGCATCGCTTCCCATTAGTACCCACATACGCGCACCGGCCGCCGTCCCTCGTATACACCTCGTCTCTCACCGACTGTGGTATGTAACGTGATTGCCTGGGCCTAGCTATGCTCTTGTTCTGGGTGCGAGGCCTCCTGCGTGGTTTATTCCC
>CBDUQN010000005.1:0-80789 GCA_965369375.1 uncultured bacterium
GGGATGGTGTCGCCGGCTACGGCTCTGTAGTTGCCCTTTCCCGGCTCGACCTGATTGACGCCGCTCGCAACGGCCTTTTCGGGATCGTTTCCTGCGGCCCTGAGAATCTCGAGATCGTCATCCGAGAGTGACATACGGATCGGCTTGGCCGAATTGTCGGATTCCTGAAAATAGAATGTCTTCACGGAAAGCGCGTCGTTGAAATAGGAGGATGTCCAGCCGGCGGTAAGATTGGACCGTTCGTAATTATCCTCACTCGTCTGAAAATCGATCACGATTTCCGAATCGCTCGTAACGGTCACCTTCTCGGTGAATGTGACGGTGCCGCGGTCGAAGTCGATCGTATAATCGTTCTCGCTTCCCCGCTTGAGCAACCGGCCGTTGAGGAAAACGGTTTCCGTGCCGGGTACGATTATCACGCCGTTGAACCTGCGGGCACTGAGGAGCTCGTACGGGCCCTGGACGCCCTCCTGCCCGAAGAAGGAGGCCGTCTGGAACCTCCCCTTGGCGATCCCACCGCCGGCGAAGAATGCATGATCCCCCATATTAACACGCCCCCCCGCTCCCTTGAGCTCCCGCTGAAACGACGAAAAACGGGTCCAGCCGAATCCGGAGGTGAAATCACCGAGCTGGACCTCGGAGTGCCTGCTCTTGATCTGCACGTATACCTTGTCGATGTGCTTGAGCTCCTCGGTATTTCCTTCGGGCCGCACCGGCAGGTTGTCGTCCGACAACGATGCCTTCACCTCGAGATCCTCGGCCACCTTCCCCATCATCGTTATGCGGAGGCTCTGATCGATCCCGAGCCCCTTGTTCGATCCCACAGAAAATCCGATGGTCTTGCTTCCCGAAAGCCGCAGCCCATAGGGATCCCTCCGATCCCCGGCCGTCTTCTCCGGTCGCGCCGACACGACAGTTACCGGCTGATTCTCCGTCCTGCCGTCGGGGAACCTGGCGGTGAAAACGGGTGAGAACGAGAGAGGATACCTGGTGAATGTCGCAACGAGCCGCTCCCCGCCCCCGGCGGGCTCGACGAGTATCACCGTGCCCTTTAGCGTGTTTATCCGGTAGTCGTCGCCCCTTTTGAGCATTCGGCCGTCGACTGCGATCGAATCGCTGCCGGCAACGATGAACGGCAGGCCGAGATCGAGCTGCCGCTGTCCGGGCTCGAGCTCGAAGGTTCTCCGTTCTCTTATCTCTGTGCGGGGAGCAACGGATGTCCGCAGAGCCGCCGGATTAGCGTGAGCGAACCCGTGAACGGCAAGAAGAATTGCGAGGATGGTGGTAAAGACTGCAAAACGCATAACGGATCATGATGGGTAACGTAAACGGTACACGAGAATCGACCGCGATTCAATATCGGCAATATAAACATGATCGTTCCAGCCGACGGCGACCGCCGCCGGCCTGATTTTATCGCCGCCGAAGGAGTCGACCTCGAAATAGAACTCACCGTCGGGTGAGTAGACGACGAATTTCTCTGCTTCCGTATCCGCCACAAATATATTCCCCATGCGGTCGGTCGAAATCGATCGCGGCAATCTGAATGCGCCGCCGGGGGGAGGCTCGAGCAGCTTTTCGAATCTCCCCGCCGGTGAGAAAATCTGAATCCTGCGATTTCCCGACTCCGCGACGGCGATTCGATCGTCATCGAGAAAAATCGCCTTCATCGGCCTGTCGAGCTTGCCCTCGGCCCATCCGTACTCCCCGAGGGAAAACTCGAAATTTATCAGTGGGGTCCATATCGTGACGGTGTGGTTCCGAATATCGGTCGTGACTAATCTCCCCCCCGCACTGGTGCTCATTGATGATGGGTGCATCGAAGCAAATTCTCCGAACGAGAGGATAATATCGATAAAGGCCCCACGGTAATCGAATCGCAGCACCTTGTTTTCAATGTAGTCGAGAACGTAAATGAACGTTCCATGAGCCGCAACGTCTATCGGATAGAGTGAGGCGAGATCGGAAGGTTTTTCGAATTCGAGTGACTCACCACCGGCCGAATACCGGAAGACCTTGCCGGTCATCGCGTCGGCCACGTATACGAATCCCCTTGCGTCTACTGCGAGTCCGAGCGGTTCGCGCAACTCGCCGCGGCCGAACCGCAGATCGGTGGATTCTATAGCCGGCACGATACTGCGCTCGGCATCGCGCGCGGCGATTGCTACGGCTTCCGTTCGGCTGGAAACGGGAAATGAATCAGTCGGCTCCGCGGATTCGCAGGGACACATCGCTCCCGCGAGGAGGATGAACGACAGCAAAGCTGCTGGAATGGACCTGCTTTCCATGATGCACCCGCCACCTTACGTATCAAGGGCGGCTCAGAAAGATTTTAAAACAGATACAGCGAGGCCTCCAGGCCTTCTCTCAAATTGTAGCGAAATATCTCCAGCCGTCTCCTTTTCTCTCGCATTCTCGGACTTGGCAATCCTCACCGCATCGATAGAGCTCACGAGCCTGAGCGTCAACCCGAAGACAACGCCGTACAGCGCCCTCCGGTATGACTGCGTGCTCCCGTGGCGAACTTCGTTATACCTGTCATAGTCGCGCTCCGTCTGCCAGCTCCAGCTCAGATCGCCCGTTATCTTGTGTTCCTCATAGTACGCGTTTATCAGATCCACATCTGGGTAGTACAGGTCCCTCGCTTCCCTTCGAACCGCCTCGTTATATCCTCCCGGCCCGTTGTTGCTCCGGTAGGAGCCCACCGCCTCCCAGTAATCCTCCCCGTGAACCGTCCCGTCCACGCCGGCGTAGTATGTGGCATATTCCCTGTATTCCTGCTCCTGCGTGTATCCCTGCCAGAGCGACGTTCCAATAAAAAACCAGGTCAGCGCCTCCAATCCGAAGAACACCTTCCCTCTTGTCTTATACCCCATACGGTACTGACCGAGCCCCGGAATGAGCAGACTGTACCCCGCCTCCGCCGCAGCAGAATATTGAGGCTGCATTTCCTGGGTGTACCCGGGCGCGTGGGCCAAAAGACTGTTTGCATGTCCCGCGCTTGGACGCGCGCGCGCATCAAGCATCTGCAGGCCCGCCGGCCGGGCGTCCAGACCCGCGAATACCGAATGTTCGAGCGAACCACAACGGGCGGAACTGCTGATTGAAAGCATGACGAGCAGCGTTATGAAAAGCCCCTTCAATTGTTTTACCCCCTCAAAACGGGACAGTAATGCAAGCGGCGGTCTCAAATCCCTCACCTCTAAAAATGATAGCCGATCGTCAACGTAGGCGCGATGACACCCGGTTTGAGCTCGATCGACCAACCCACATCATTCTTCGGTTCCGCCTTCTTCATCCGGTATGCAAGCCAGGCGGTATCGATCACCGAGACGACCCTGTTGATAATGAGGAGCATCATGAACTGATCGGATCGAAGCAAATATTTGTCGCTCTCGCTTCTCAGGTTCCAGTAGTACGTCCTGTTGCGCGTCCAGAAATCGGCCTGGCCGGTCCAATCGTCCCATCCGTATGCGAACGCGTCATACTTGCCGAGATTCTCGTAGTACTCCTCCACATCCAGTTCCCTCGGAATGTAAAGAAAGAAATTCTGTGTTTCCGCCGAGCATCTTCCCGACGCGCCGAGCTCGTTGTAATCCTGCCAGGTGTCACATCCTCCGACGTCGGCGCAGCACGGGTGCTGCGCGAGAAACCGTGCTTCGGTCCAGTGCTCGTCGGCGAAATGCATGTATTGGTCCTTGATATGCTTTCCCTCGCTGCGGTTATTGGCATAGCCTGTCCAGAAGAGGACATCGAGGGTGAAAAATATCGGTCCCCTTATATATGATCCGAAATCGCCCGACCGGGTACTCAGAATCATCTCGCCGGTGCCGGGAAGAATAGCGGAACTGATGATCGCAACGGTCGCCATCCGCGTGCTTAGCGGCTTCGGGCTCGTGGATGCGGCCCGTCGGTTGAGAAACGCGGCATGGGACACCTTCGGTGCTTCGAGCTGTCTGCCGCCGAGTTTCAGCGTTTCGGAGCTCCCCGTGGCCGCCGCATCGAGGTAATCGGAATGCGAATCAAATATCGAGCTCACGGTGGCGGAACCCGCCTCGTCGCCCGGCTGCCGAAGCGAGCTCGTCATGCAGACGGCCCTCTCGGGCACCGCAAGCAGGAGTGCGCACGAGAGCAGCGCTGCATTTATTCTCAGAAACATTTAATACCCTCCACTATCATCGCACGATGGCGAATTTCCGGTATGCCTCGGTCGTTCGCCCGCCCGATGTGACGATAAGCCTGCAGATGTAGACACCGGAGGCCTTGTTCGACATCGATACGACAAATTCCACCTCGCCTCCCGCAAGGTTCCTTTTATCGTCCTCGATCACGAGCTCTCCGGTAAGGGACATGATCTCGAGGCGGGCCTGTCCTTCCCCGGGGGCGGTGAAATGAAAATTGATCCGTTCCCCGTCCGACGGATTGGGATACACGATGAGGGTTTTCGAGAGCGCCGGCCATTCGTCCGGTTCCGTGATCCCACCGGCTGATGATCGCTGGTAGGCGGTCCTCAGGGCATCCCCCCATCCGTGAGTCCATGAATCCCGCACCGAAAGGCACGAAAAGGGGATTCGTCGCAATCTGAAATAACTTCCGTCGAGGTATGCGCCGAGAAGACCGCTCACCCCCGGCTCACAGAGTGACGACACGGTGACGAGATCGATCGCCGAGCCGAACGATCTCGATACCCTTCTCGGATATCCGCTCAAAAGCCCACCGTCGCCTCTGAAGACATAGAGCAATCCATCTTCGGTCCCCGCGACGACGAACACGCCGGAGTCCGTATTGAGAGCGGTGATCGGGGCCGAAATCGTCGTCTCCCACGGAAGCTGATAACTGCTACGCAGCGTCCTCGGCCACCCCCTGACATTTGCGCCCGCGGCGCTTATCGCGTAAATCGTCGGACCGTCCGAATAGAGCAAATCGAGGTATGAATCACCGTCGACGTCGAGAAGGGCGGGCACGGTCGTAATCGACCGTTCCCGGCTTCGCTCCGAAAGCCGTCCACGGGTCCCGAATAGAAGTACCCGTCCCGTTGCATGGAGGATGACAAACGCCTCATCACCCGTCTCCGATGGATCGATATCACCCCCGATGACCGAGATCTCACCCTCGATCTCCCCTCCCGAAAGCGGGATATAGTGCGGATACCCGCTCGAGATAGGAAGGCCGGTGAGCCCCCCGGCGCGCGTTTCGATATCGTAGCGGAAGAGCCAGCCTCCCGGTGACGGAACGGTGTGGGCGACGGCGAAGAAGAGCCCGATCGCCGCGCCGTTCGAATCGGAGGCGACGACGATGTTGCTCACAATGTCATCCGAATGGCCCACCGGTGAGATCCCATCCTCCTCCCGGCCGAACCGGTCTATGACATGGAGCCGCTTGTCGGCGTCGGCGGCCACGATAAAGATGTTACCCTCAGCCGGCGCTACGACGGGATGTGTGACGAGTGAGGATCCAAGGTAGTAGCCGTTCTGCCAACCATCGGGCGCCTGCCAGTCTGTCGTGTTGAACACGTTGACAAAACCCTGCTCTTCACCGATGACGACCGCCGAGCCCGCATCGGTGAATTCCCGCGCAAGCGCCGCTGGAAGCACGACGGGCGCGCCGCGCCGGAAAACCATCGTTTCCGTTCCGGCGAGCCATCCCGTTCCCAATTCATCGATGAGGAGTGTTTCGGATCCTCCGGGCAGCGTAAGCGCACCGTTCGCCGCGGGCCGGCTTATGGTGGCTGCGAGTTTCGTCTCCTCGAGATCTACTACGCCCGCGTTGAAATGCATCAGGGTATCCCGTGATGTCACATTCCATATCCTCACACCTGTCGGCACGCCCCAATTACTCCACGATGCGGGAAGCGTGGAGTCTGATAGCAGCGTATTATTGCCGCTGAAGTACGCGTCGTCGTACCAGCCGAGATCAAACCAGGAAGTCGGATCTCCGAGATCCACGACACCGCTCGCTTCGAGGAGGCTCAGGCCGAAGGGTTTAGAAGCGTTGATCACATTTTCCGCGTACCGTTCGCTTATCAGACGGTCATCGACGTGCCATATCAGAAGTCCCGGGCCGCCGGTGACCGTCGGCGCAGCGTCGTTCGCCCTCGCTTCGGTCGGCAGATAGAAATCGTATTCGTTCGTGAGTTCCCACTCGTCGTCCTGCGAAAGCTCACAGGTCACACACATTCCGATGCCGATGATCACTCCGTTCCCGTCGAGAACGAGACCTGTGGCGATTCCGTCCACCTCGCTCGTCCGGTTCTCGATCAGGAAATATTCGTTCTCACTTGCTTCGACGCGAACGACGCGGGCGGGACACTTCTCGACGGCCCGAAGGGATTGAGCCTCGCCGAAGGTAAAGACAGTATCGACTTCGGTCCAGCCGAGCAACGTCTTGCTCCAACCGCACAGGCCTGTGGGAATCACGCCATGGGCGACGCAGCAGTTATCCTCTTCGTCGCAAACAAGCACATCGGCAAAGCCGCCGCTGTCCATGATGTCCCACATGCCGATGGTCGAGCCGTTGGTATTCGTATTGTAGAGATCGGGAAGGCCGAGCTGGTGACAGAATTCGTGCGCGAGAACCGACGCGATACCGCCGATGAGACCGTCCTGTATCGCGGTCTCCGGTATTACGGAGCCGTCGACGATCGTATCCCCGCTGCTGATGGTGAAGCGGTCATCGTCTCCGAGCCGGGCGAAAAAGGAAGGGATGTCGTTCGGCGTATCGTAATTAATGTCACTTTGCAAATTAGCGCCGGCATGCACGACGACAATCGCATCATAATCTTCGAAGGGGACGGGATCGGCCGCTGATTGATCAGCTGCGAGAATCGCGTCGCGAAAGAAGGTGACGAGCCGCTCCGTCGACCAATAGTCGTAGAACCCCGGTCCGTAGTCGGCGATATCCGACAACCGGTAACTCGCGTTCTCATCCGACGGGTACACGTCCCAATCGATCTCGACGCGGCCGCACGATTGCAGGTAGAAAAAATTCCGAAGGGCCTTCATATGGGAATCAAAATAGCCGCGGTTGTGAGGAGTCGGATCGATGCAGCCGGCGCCGGCGGCGGTCAGATCGAAATCACCGTCGGCCGCAATGTTATTGAGATCGGGTTGCCTGTTCGATTCGAACGCCACCCTGACGAGAACGACACGTATCGTATCGGCTTCGAGTTGGTACGCGCCGAAAACCTGTTTGCGGCGACGGGCCTGTCCGAGGAGATTCCTGCGCGAAGGGCGGTCGAAAGCAAACACACGGGGCCTGGCACGATCTCCGGCCGCATCACTGGATACATAGCCCTGAAACAGATACCCCGATCCGGCGCGCTTGAACGCGGGTATGCGGCGATTTCCAGAATGAAGGGGAGAGGCATAGACCAACACAGAAGCCACAAATAGAGCTATACCGATCTGTTTATACAAACGGACCGCTGCCAAGAGACCGAAAAACCTTTCCCAGGGGTTAAAAGTTTACACCGACGGACCACCGGTGAACCCTGCCGAGTTCCTGGGCCTGTGGTATGCTGGCCCAGTCTATCCGTACCCGGCTGAAGAGAAAACCGAGGCCGTATGTCGGGTCTTTCAAGTTGCCGTCTTTGTCGTGCATATAACCCGCACGCACCGCGATCATGTTGATATAAACGAATTCCGTGCCCACGTGGTAGGTGCTCGAGCGCTTGAACTCGACGAGCGGCCTGTTGACCTCTGAGGTAATGACCCATCTCCCGGCCTCACCGTTAATGGGCATCCACGCGAATCCCAACCTGAGATTCCGGGGAAGGGGCGCAGCCTGGTCGCTGTTGATAAACGTGATAGATGGTCCGAGGTTCGAAACATTGAGTCCGAGGTTCAGATCCTTCACCATGAATCCGAAGAGAGAGAACTCCGGCACCTTCCACAGCCCGCCTATATCCACGGCAACCGAATGGCCTCTACCCGCTTGACCCTCAACGGTTGCTTCTGGAGGGGCGAGATCGATATAGACGAACTTGAGGTTCATACCGATACCCAATTGATTCTTGATCAGTACTGCTCCGCTCAACGTCGGCGCAACTTCCCAGGAGGTGAATTTTCCGAGATAGACGTTGTTCGGATCTCTTCCTTCCCACTCACCGTACGTGAGGAATATTATAGAGGCGCCGAATGTGCCGATACCCTCCATCCTGAAGGCGCCGCCCATGAATTCGTAAAAGACATCCGAGGCGAGCTCGGGAACGAGCTGGGAATGCATCAGATCGACTGCCCTGTGAACAAACGCGAGACCGGCCGGATTCCACCAGATACCGGTAGCGTCATCCGCGATGGCCACGTACGTCTGTCCCATACCATTCGCCCTGGCACTCGGCGGAATAATGAGACAGTGGGCGCCCGCTTCACCTTGAGCGTGAACACCGGAAGTGCTCGCAATCAGAACAATCCCGATCGCTGCCGCAATTCTAACACTTTTCAACTTCATAAACTCCTCCGTAAGCCCTGATTAACACAATAATAATACCACAGACACCCTCCGGTCAAGCAGTTTGGAGAGAGGTCCTCGCGGCCCCAACAGAATCCCCCCGAACGCACCTGTCCGATTCACTCTCCCTACCGTAGAATTACCGCCTTTCCCGTTACCGTCTCTTTCTGGTTGTACGAATCCTCGAAATCCGCCTCTATGACATAAATGTATGTTCCATTGGCTATTACATCACCGCCGTAATCCCGCCCATCCCAGTATATACTGTTGAATCCCTCGGCGCCGAATAACCTCGCGTCCCAGATCTTTATGCCTGATAGATTGAAGATGCTGAATTCTATTGCCGCGGCGCTGCTCAGCTGAAAAACGAAGTTGGTGCTCTCCGTAAATGGATTCGGAAAGTTAAAGACATCGCTCACCGAATAGCGGCCTTCCTGAACCACCTCGAATTCGAGCGTGTCACTCGAAGCGGCGCCGAGATTGTCGAATGCCTTTATTATCACCGTATGCTTGCCGGGGATTTCATCGGTCTGGTCATCATCGTGATCGCCGAGCTCGTACTCGACCATACCCCCCGTGTATGAATTTTCCCCGTAATTGAAATTCTTCGTAACGAAGATAGGGATCCCGCTGCCGTCGAATTCGAGAAATATCGAATTCTGCGGTTTCGTTTCGAGTATCGCGATTCCGTCCGGATCGGAGATCTCCGCGATCAACACGGCGCCCCTCTTGACCTTGGTCGCCTGATTGGTGAAGTAGAGATGGATGTCGGGGCCGCCGTCATTGCCCGGGATGTCATCGGACTGGAAAATCAGCAGTGTATCGTTCGCGCCGATGCCGTCGACGTCCGAACCCCACACGTAGCTTCGAACCCTCGCCCCCGGGCCCGTCCTGCACCTGACCGGCGTGACGAATTCGAAGCTGAATCTCCCCGCGGTCACATCGACCGTTCCCCGGTAGAGCTCCTTTCCGGGGAGGCTGTACCTGACGGGATAGCGAAAGTCTTTGTAAACGACCACCTTGTCGATCCTCTCCTCCGCCTCCTGGACGATGACATCGGCCTTCCCGTTGAACGAAACATTAACGCCCCCCCCGATGCCGAGGTAACCCTCAACCCGATAGTGCCTGCCGGTGTACATCGTATCGATTTCCGAAATATCGTGATGGACGATGTATTTGGGCATTGCGAGCCTCACGGCGGGATCCCCGAAGAGTACGTACTTGGCGTTATTCCGGAAGTAAGAGGGAAGCAACATCTTCGCATAAATGAGCGCGAATCCCATCGGTTCAACCCCGGTGCTGTCCTTCGATGTGAATGTGGATCTGAACATCTCCATGTTGAGCGCTGAGTTGGGTGTCCCGTATGTGGGAGAGGCGCCGCTTATGGAAGAAATGGCGCCCCCGTTATCCATCGTGACCATGTCCTGGCTCATGCTCCGCTGGTCCGGGTCCTCGAAGTCACCTATCGAGCACGAGAAGGAGAGATACAGCGGTCTCTTATTATCGTTCTGAAGATCAAACAGATCCGCTTTGAGCATCAGTTGCTCGTCCGCCATCAGAGGCGGCGCACCGTGTCCCGCATAGTTGAATATCAAGGCGCCCTCGCTCCACGCTTCTATCAGCTTGTCGCTCGCAACCTCATTTCTCGATCCGAGAGGATACGGGTAGTGATGAGAGTATATCTTTTTGTAATCCACGAATGAGGGAAACGGGCCGAGGCGCGAGCTCATAGCTTCGGCGTCATTCAAGAATGAAAAATCGATAAAGGGAGCGCTCGAATGCTCGTCGTCAGCAGTTAATATCACCCGGTTGCGCCACGCGCCTGATTCCCCGCCGTCGGCGTATTGGATGATCCGCTGCGCCCATGAATTCGCCTGCCGCGAGTCGAGAACCGTCATTCTTCCGATGGCGAAGTCGGGAATACGATCGAAATTGCCGCCTACATCGACGTCCATCTTGACGAGGAAATCCTCGTCCTCCATTGCTTCGTTCTCACCGGAACGGATACTCATGTAGAGCGGGATGAAATCCTCGTGCGGCGTCTTGTGCAGGTAGTTCTTCGGATCGTAGTTGCCGTTGCCGATGAGCAGAACATACTGAAGCACCGGCTCGGCGCCGACGCGGTAATTTTCATAGAGGAACTTGAGATAGTTCCTGATTGCGACCGGATCCTTTCTCCCGCCCGAAAAGTTGTTGTAGACGTCGGCGATATCGACCATGTCGACGATCGGATTCCGGACACCGGGGAGATTGCCCGCGTGATAATTCTTCAGCGTGAGCGCGGCATCCCTGAACTCATCGTGATAGATGATCATCATATCCGGGCAGGGCGCTTCATCCCTGAGAGAACGGAGCGTGTCGGCGGGAAAGCTTCTCGCCACCTCGATCACCGGCGTCAAAATCCCCGATTCATCCGAGGCTATGTAGTGACGTGGCGCGCCGTCGAGATCGTCCTCGAAGATAATCGAACCGGCATCCGGCTCCAACCCCGTTAAATGAACTGGCGAGTCGAAATCGGTGACATCAAAGAGAAACACCGGCCCCTCAGAAAAACCGGTCATGGTAAACAGGGCGGCATTCACGGTGAGCGGCGCGTGGAAATCGAGCTTGCCGTAGAGCGCCCTGAGTCGGCGCCGGTAATGAATCTCGTACCAGAGTATGAACATCTCGTCATCGTCGAGCTTATGGTTCAGCACGGAGGTAAAGGTATTCGGCCCGTTGACGAGATTCGTCACCTTTCTCTCTAAAAGCTCCATATATTCCGGATGGTATCCGCCCCACGCAGTCCACGTCAGCGTATCGACCCGTGCTCCGTTGATATAGTATGTCGCCGTTTTCTCGTAGCTCTGGGTTTTACTGTAGGATCCGTAGCCGATGGTCCTCAGCAACGCTTCAGATGACGCGACGAGATCACTCACCGTGAACCGGTCGTCAAATTGGTTGTTGAGTTTTCCGACGACCCGCATCCAGTACCAGCCGTCGTCCGTATAGACCGGATTGTAGCGCTTATCATCTTCGAGCCGAAGCCGTCTCGTATAGGCGGTGACATTGATGGCGCCCGGCGCCCCGGAGGGCGAAACGCCCCGTTCATCCATTCTCTTCGGTGAACCGGGAAAGCTCCACGTCAACCAGTATGCGTTGCTCGTCTCGTAGCGGTGCTTATAGTATGCCGTGCTGTCCCCGGATGGATCGATATCGTTTACCCACCCCTCTACTCCCACGCCGTAGAAGAGTATCGAATCGCCGGGAAGAAACTCTCCCGCATCTCTTCCCCGGTAGAGGCAGGCATGCTCGACGAGATGGTAGTTCTCTTCGAAGCTCCCCCCCGCACTCAGCAGATCGGGCTCCATGCGCGGATCACTCGAAAAGAGTCTCAGTGTGGAAGGATCGATATCGAGAGGATTGACACCCGCCGTAGTGAGATCGTTGTACGTAATGAGATATATCCCCTGGTTTGTAATCTTCAGCTTGAGCCAGGAGCGCGAGCGGGCGAATTCGAATGGTGTCCTCTGATAGACGCCGCTCACGACCCGCCTGCTGCGCCAGCGCGCGGCCTGTTCTTTGTTGACAATCAAATGCTCGTGCGGAAACGATACACCGCCCGTATCTTCACGGGATGGGGGAAACGAGAGCCGAACCACGATCCGGCCCGCGTGCTGGAGTTTCTCCCCGTCGAAAATGACCGGGAAGAAATCGACAAAGGCGATTGATCTCCCCCTGAACGATCCGACATCGGAGAGCCGAATGAATTCCCGTCCTATCGAATCGACCGATTCCAGTAAAACCCTTTTCTGATCCGCCGGAGATCCGACACCGTAGACGGTCGGTATCACCCCTTCGAGCGGCTGCACTTCCCGCTCGATCACCTGAAGCCGCACGCCGTCTTGAGCGGTAACCTCGAAGAGGAAGCGCTTCGCGGGAAGAACCGGCCGGCCCGTTTCCTCGATGAGAGGAAAGCCCGGTATCCGAATCCTGCTCACCCGGGACGTCCCTTCACGTTCGAGCGGATCGATGAGGGGATCTCCCGTTACGAACTCGACCGTCACGCTGCTCTTGTCCCAGGAAAGCACCCGCGCGACATCCGCACTCGCAGGAGCGCCGACGATCATACAGAGTAGGACTGTTACGACTGCGTGCCTCATACCGCCCTCCGGATTAAATAGAATACCACAACGGCGGAACCGATAAACTGAAGCGCCAGGTTTCCGAAGCCGGCCACTCCCCCATGTCTGATAAATCCGACATGCCCGGGAAATCTCTTCTGCTCGTCGGTGATATGCCCAAGCTTCCACAGCAGATTCTCGAAGTCGGGCAGAATGGCGAAAGCGACCCCGAGAAGCACCACGGCATTGAAAACCCCCCCGATAGCAAGAAAGGCGATAACAGCGCCCGCAAGAAGGAACTCGATTTTCATGCTATCGAAATCGTAATGCGGCAGGACGTCCAGCAGGATATGGCTCCCGAGCCCGAAAAACGGCGCCACGTAGACATTCGGCGCCATGGCGCCGACAAGCGCGCCGGCCGCGATGTGGGTGAAAAGACACAAGGTGAAACCTCCACCGGGCACTCAGTCGATCTTTTCCGCCCGGTCGACAAGCATGATAGGGATATCGTCCTCAATGGGGAAGCGCAGTCGGCACTTGTTGCAGATCAGAGAAGAATCCCCTTCATCAAGCTCCACCTTCTCCTTACAGACGGGACAAGCGAGAATATCGAGAAGCTCTTTCTTGATCATCCTCTAAATCCTTCCCATAAATAAATATCCCTGATACACAGGGGTATACCCTTACCCAATCAGGGATGTGCAACACTATAAGTTTTCCACCTCGCTAGCTGGCTCTATAATAATAAGAAAAACAGGGTTGTCCGGTCAAGTCAAAATACCGATAATCGCGCCCGCGACTCCTCGGGTCCCCCCGCCGGCTTCGAGAGAATCGGTCTATCCCTACACTACATCTTTGCATCTTTAGGAGTCGCCCTCTTCGAAAACGCCGATTGAAAAATATTTCTCTTCCCTGCGCCGCATCAGCAGATCGATCGACGTTGCCTGGAGATCGGCGAGCTCGCTGAGTATGATTTCTTTGAGCCGGGCCGCGTTTCCCTCCGGGTCCCGGTGAGCAGCGCCGTGAACCTCTTCGATCACTACATCGACAACCCCGAGCTCGAGACAATCTGACGCCGCAAGACGCAGCGATGCCGCTGCATCGGGGGCTTTATCCTTGCTCTTCCACAGTATCGCGGCGCACCCCTCGGGGGATATGACCGAATAGATCGCATGCTGCATCATGAGAACGCGATCAGCGATGGCGATTGCAAGGGCGCCGCCGCTTCCGCCCTCACCGACGACAGCGGCGACGATCGGTGTGTGCACATCGAAAGCTTCCTTCAGGTTGCGCGCGATCGCCTCCGACTGCCCGCGCTCCTCCGCCCCGACCCCCGGATAGGCGCCGGGCGTGTCGATAAACGAAACGATGGGGAGAGCGAATTTCTCCGCCATCCGCATCAGCCGGAGCGCCTTTCGAAATCCCTCGGGCCGGGCCATGCCGAAGTTGCGCCTGAGCCGCTCCTTCGTCGTTGCGCCCTTTTCGTGACCGATGATGATCACCCGCGTCTTGTCTATCCATCCGAGCCCGCCGATGACGGCGGTATCGTCGCCGAAACGCCTGTCGCCGTGCAGCTCGATAAACTCATCACAGATGCGCGAGATATAGTCCTGTGTCGTGGGCCTGTCCTGGTGCCTCGCGAGCTGAACCTGGTCCCAGGGAGAGAGGTTGTGGTATATCCGCTTCTCGAGCTCCGCGATCCGGTCCTCGAGCTCCACGATCTCGCCGTCGCGATCCCCCGATGCTGAACTTTCTTTAAGCTCCTCGATTCTGTTCTCGAGCTCGAAGATCGGCTTTTCTAACTGCAGCATGCGTGAATTCTGAATATCCATTTGCGCTCTCCCGGGCGCCGGTAACCCTAAAAGTAGTTTGCGTAGAACATTTCAATCGTTCGAGCAACTCCACTTTCCGGTTTGTAATTATCGAGAAGATCCTTGAACAGGATCTTGAGCCTGAAGTTCTCGGAGAAGTCGAAACGGAGACCTGTGTCCAGATAGCCTCTCCCCTTTGTCAGGCTCGAAGGAACATTATCGTCATTATCATCGAGCGCGGCGTTATAATCAAGAAGAACGCTGAATCCCCGAAAAAGTTCCAGTATAAATCCGCCAAAAATATTTATCCCGTCTTCATCCTTGTTTTCGAGAGAATAGTTGACGCCGCCGTGGAGTGAGAATCCGGCGCTGAGAAGCGCGTAATTCTTGCTGACGACCCCGTAGAAGCCCTTCGATTTGAACTCGTACCGCTCGGCCTCTTCGAAGTAGAATCCTTCCCCCTGCGTGTCGATTCCCAGGGCCAGCGCGGGGGCGATTTCCGACTCCTCGAGCAGCCTTACCCTCACCTGGAAACCGGGTTTGTCGTTGACGCTGACATCGCCCCGTCCGATGAATTCCTGAAATCCAAACGACATCCCGAGCATGAGACGATCGTGAAATCCGACCTGAACGCCGAAGAGGAGGCTGTTATCGGGGCCGATCGAACCCTGGAAGAGGTACCCCCCGTGCCCGAGAAGTCCCGCCGTGGGGCTGTCGACGACGTATAAATCCTCGAACGTCTGCCCCGCCGCCGGAGAGGCGCAGAAAAACGCAGCCATGACCGAAGAGGCGCAGAAAAGCGCAGCCATGACAACCGATAATGCGGGATAACCGCTACAGCGAGATTTCAACATGTTCCACTCCCGGCACTTTTTCGAGCTCCCCGAACAGTTCCGGTCCCGGCGCAATACCCGCCTTTCGCGAACGGACGACGTAGCGGTCCTTTCCATTCTCTCTCCAGTGAAAGATAATCTCCTTCTCACCCGGGTACCGCCTGACAATCGACATCAGATCCTCGAGTTCCCGTTCACCGAAACGGTCCGGCATCAGGGTGAGGTGAATTTTTCTCGGCAGCTCACAGAGCACCTCATCGATCGTATACACCTCGTCCACGATGACCTTCTTGTCGCTGCGGTCCTTCACCGAAACCTTGCCCTTGATGAGCACGATCTGATCCTGCTGCAATTTTCTCCAGCTCTTCTGATAACAGTCGGAAAATGCTATCACCTCGTAGCTGCCGTAAAAATCCTCGATCGCAACGAACGCCATCTGATTCCCCTTCCGGTCGAGAACCGCTCTCGAGTCGCTTACCAGACCGGCGAGAACGACCGTCGCGCGCTCCTTGCGCTTCGCCAACGTGAGGCTGTCGGTATTGACAATCCGGCCGAGCACGCCGCGAAAGCGATCGAGAGGGTGGCCGGAAAAATAAAAGCCGAGAGACTCACGCTCGCGGTGCAGCGTTTCGCTCTCGTCCCAGGGGGGCACATTTTCGAGCTGAACCGTTTCGTTCTGGAACGATCCCCCGAGCAGGTCGAGAAACGTCTGCCCCCGTTTGCGTTCGTTCTGCCGCTTCTGCGCCTGAGCGAGAATCTTGTCGAGCGTTGCCATCTTTTGTGCGCGCGTTCCCGGCAGGCCGTCCATCGCTCCGCCCTGTATGAAGTTTTCTATCACGCGCTTGTTGATCATGCGCAGATCGACCCGATCGCATAAATCGTAGAGATCCACGAATGGTCCGTTCTCCCGCTCTTCGACGATCGAGCGAACCGCCTGTGCCCCGACCTTCTTTATCGCCGCGAGTCCGTACGTCACCTCACCGTTAAACAGCCCGAACTCCACCTGGCCCGTGTTGATATCGGGAGGATGGACGACGATTCCGAGGTTGCGGCACTCGTCGAGAAGCACCATGAGCCTGCTCGTATCCCCCATATCGCACGTCATCGTCGCCGCCATGAAGGCGGCCGGGTGGTGAGCCTTGAGGTAGGCCGTCTGCATGGAGATCACCGCATAGGCGGCCGAATGCGATTTGTTGAAGCCATACCCGGAAAAATAGGCCATCAGATCGAATATCTTCTCCGCTTTTTTCTTCTTTACCTTTCTCTCGTCCGCGCCAGCGAGAAACAGGACGCGCTGTTTCTCCATCACCGCCTTCTCCTTCTTCCCCATGGCGCGGCGAAGAATGTCCGCCTGCCCGAGAGAAAACCCCCCGAGCTCGCTCGCGATTCGCATAACCTGTTCCTGGTAGAGAATAACGCCGTACGTATCGCGCAGGATCGGCTCGAGCCGCGGGTCATCGTAGCTGATCTTTTTTCTCCCGTGTTTGCAGGCGATAAAGTCGGAGATCATGTCGCTGCCGAGAGGGCCCGGCCGGTAGAGGGCGTTGACGGCGGTAACGTCACCGAATGTGGTCGGTTCGATACGTTTGAGGAGATCGCGCATGCCGGCGCTCTCGAGCTGGAACACGCCGACGGTACACCCTTTGCGGAGAAGCTCGAACGCCTTGTCGTCATCGAGCGGGATATCATCCATCGCATCGCTCTCACCCTCGTATTCGTTGATGAGCTCGATGGTCTTCTCGATCTGTGACAGAGTCTTGAGCCCGAGAATATCAATTTTCAGGATTCCCATTTTCTCGAGTGTTTTCATCTCGTATTGCGTTGTGATCTCACCCCTGCTCGAACGGTAGAGGGGCACGTGCTCGACGAGACGCGAAGGCGTTATGACGATCCCCGCGGCGTGCGTTGAAGCGTGACGGGCAAGCCCCTCGAGTTTCAGCGAGAGAGCGACGAGCCGTTTAACGGTCGGGTCCTGCTCGTACTTCGCTTTGAACTCGGGAACGCTTTTAAGCGCTTTGGACAGCGTGGTGCCCGGTTGACCCGGAATCATCTTGGCAAGCTTGTCGACTTCACTGTACGGCACCTTGAGTACCCGACCGACGTCCCTCAGCACGGCCCGCGCCGCCATCCTGCCGAATGTTATGATCTGGCAGACATTCTCCTTGCCGTATTTGTTGACGATGTACTCGATAATCTGCTGTCTCCGTTCGTCGCAGAAATCGACATCTATATCCGGCATTGACACTCTCTCGGGATTGAGCAGGCGTTCGAAGAGAAGACCGTGCTCGAGGGGATTGATCGAGGTTATTCCGAGGGCGTAACATACGAGGCTCCCGGCGGCAGATCCCCTGCCGGGGCCGACCGGTATTTCCATCTCCCGGGCCACATGAACGATGTCCCATACGACGAGAAAATAGCTCGCGAAGTGCATTCCCGAGATGACATCGAGCTCGTATCGAATCCGCTCGAGAACCCCCGCGTCGACCTCGGGAACACGATCGGGCAGATTCTCCATAACGAGGTGCTCGAGATACGCGTCGGCGTTCTCGAAGGCTTCCGGTATCGAAAAGGTCGGGAGATGATTTCCCGTCGTTTTCAGCTCGAAATTACACTTATCCGCTATCTCGACCGTCCGTTCGAGCGCGTCGCGATGATCCGGAAAGAGCTCGAGCATCTCCTTTGGCGATTTGATATACGTCTCGGGATTCGATCGAAGTCCCCTGTTCTGATCGTCGAGATCCTTCCCCGTCTGGAGACAGAGAAGCACATCGTGCGCCTCGTGATCCTCCCGCCTGCAGAAATGGCAGTCGTTCGTCGCAACGAGTGGGAACCCGGTCTCGGCGGAGAGCTTTGTGAGCTTGGGGATCACCTCGAGCTCCTCGGGAATGCCGTGATTTTGTATCTCGAGGTAAAAGTCGCCGGGTTCGAAGATCGAGGCTAGCGAGCGCGCCAGCTCCCTCGCGCCATCGGGGCGATCGTCGAGGAGCAGCTTCGAGATTCCGCCCTGCAAACAGCCACTCATTACCACGAGCCCCGCCCCATGCGCTCTGAGCAGCTCGATATCGATGCGCGGTTTGTAGTAGAATCCTTCCGTATAGGCGATGGAAGAGAGCAGTATGAGATTCTTGTACCCCTCCTCGTTCTTTACGAGCAGGGTGAGGTGATTGTAGCCGGGAGCGCCCTTGCCCCTGCTCTTATCCGTGATCGATCCTTGCGCGAGGTAGGTTTCCATGCCGAGGATCGGTTTGATCCCAGCCTCGATAGCGGCATGGTAGAACGGAATGGCGCCGAACATATTCCCGTGATCGGTAAGCGCCACCGCCTTCATGCCCATCTCTTTCGTTGTTTTAACGAGATCGCCGATACGTATGGCACCGTCGAGCAGGCTGAATTCCGAATGGTTGTGAAGATGTAAGAACCGTGCAGCAACCATACCCACATTCCTCCCAGAGCGCTATTCTAGCACAAAGCCGAATTCTTCCACACTCCTATTTCCCGCGCGATCGCTGAGCTCGATCCTCAGCGTCGCGTTGCCGGCGCCGACGGTGGAGGGAACGGGTACGTAGAGCCGTTCCCTGATTTCGTCCCATTCGCAGACAACGCTCCTGCCGTTCAAAACCGCCACCGCGGAATAGGGGTCCACCCCGCATCCGGTCTCCTCGACGGGAGCGTAGAGCGCATACGGCTTGAAGAAAGCGCTTGCCTCTGGTTGCGCCTCGAATGCGACGTGACGTATGTGCGGAGGCAACCCATCCTCGAAAAAGACGTATACCCCTCCCGAGCTCACTTTCAACCGTCCCCCTTGCATCGCCGGCACGCCGACACACTCCCAGCCCTTGTTCCCCTTCCAGCGAAAGAGTCCGGCCTTCGGCCCCGGCTCACAACAGAGCCCTAGCGGCTTGAGGAGCCTGTCCGTTTGAACATCGATGGCGAATGCGGGGGATAGCGCGCGCAGGCCGGCAGGCGCCGGTCCCGCCATGGGCACCTCTTGTACGAGGCACTGCACCGGGCTCACCCGGGACCGATTCTGAAGCACGACGCGCAAGGTATCCGCAACGAAGAAATCGCCCGTTCCAAGAGGATCGAGGGATACGATGCGGACGGCGTGCACGGCGCTGAGCGGATACCCCCTGTGATCCATTCCCGAAACGTGAAAGAGGGATATATCATTCGATATTCTCTCTGCATCGATCATTACCCGATATCCCCGATCACCCACGGGGATCATCTGCAGCGAATCGTTTGATGCGGCGCCGAAAAGGACTACGGAAGGCACGGCGGCGAGAATGTGACTGCTTCGTATCGAAAGGTCGATCCCTCCCGGCGCCGCCGCGGGAAACACTTCGCAGAATATCTTGTCCGGTTCGGCGACACGCCTCGGATTGGCGAAGTATCTCGTTACCACACACCCTTCGTCATCGCTGATCGTGTACCGGTAGACGGCATGCTCGAAAGATGTCGTTTCCCCCCTCAGATGCTTCCCGAAGGGCTCGAGCTCGATTTCCCTCCAGCTCACGCCGCCGTCGATCGATTCATGCACGGTGCTGCGCACCGGTCCACCGTCGGGATCCGACGCGCTGACAACCACCTCGGAAGCGGCCGAGAGCTTTTTCATGACATCGACAACGGGATAGCTGTGGAGGAAGAAATAGAACACGGCGCGGGACCTGTTTCCCGAAGCATCCGTGGCGACGATCTCCCCCCGGTGAATCCCCGGCTCGCAGTACATCCCCCTACCTGATCGGCCGGCCGAATTGACGAATCCCGGACCCGAGCGATCCCCGATCGTGCTTTCCGGCTTCCTGAAGAGAAGCGTGTAGCGTCCGGCAAATCCGGGAGCCAGCTGATCGTATTCGAGTATGATCTCTCTCGTCTGTGTGTAATCGAAGACGCGATTGGCTCTGCGAAAAAGCAGGGAGTCATCTATATATATCTCTGTGCGTATCGGCGCCAGCTTGTAGGATCCGAAGCCCTGTTCATCCCAGAGACTGACGCCGAATCCGAAGTCACCGTCCATCTGGAGTGTATCGTCGGTGACATAGAGTTCCCTTCCCGACGCTCTGAACAGCGACGTTACGGTCGCGGGGCTTCCGTTGACGAGACTTCCCGAGGACGCCGGGATAACGGCGAGGCCTGATATAACGGGTGACGCGCGGTCGGGCACGGCGTACATCTCCTCGAGCGGATTGAACGGCCTGCCGCGCTCGTCCCGCAATTCGAAATGAAGGTGAGGAGCCGATGTTCCCGTGGCGCCGGTGTACGCAAGCGTCTCACCGACGGCAAACCGGTACGCTTCCCCGTTTAGATTGAAATCGCACCACGATGTCTCTTTCTCGAGCCTCCGGTAATAGACGAGCGAATCGATCGAGCGTGTGAATCCGTAAAGATGAGCGTATACGGCGGTACGTCCGTCATCGAGCTCCATGTAGAGGGCCTTTCCGTATCCCGCACAGGACACCTTTATTCTTTTTATCGCCCCGTTGCCGACGGCGAGGCACGGCAAACCGACACGGCCGAATGTGCGAACATCGATACCCGCATGGAAATGACCCTCGCGGTATTCACCGAAAGAAGAGCTGAGACGGCGCTCCCCGTGAAGCGGCCACAGGTAAATTTCGGCGTAGAGTTTTGAGGAGAAAAGCAGGATGATTGCCAGTGCGAGCGTCTTCGTATATCTCATTTCCAGCCGAACGTACCACCCGCTGGTCGGCACTGTCAACGACTCTTAAAAGAATTGCGCCAACATCAGTAATGTGCTACTTTAAAGGGAATTTTACCGCCGGTATCTATACGGAACAAGCTGCAAAAAGGATTAGAGACTATGCTGAAACAGATGAGAGAGAGAACGAAAACGATCCTGTGGATCGTCGTCATAACCTTCGTTGTGTCGATTTTCGCCGTATGGGGGATGAACCTGAACGGCCCGAAAGGAGAAAAAACGGACAGGGAAATAGTCGGTATAGTGGACGGTGTGGAGGTGCGCAGGCAGGCATATATCAACATGTACAACGAACTGACAAACCAGTTGAAAATGCAAAAGGGTGAAGACTACGCGCCAAACCAGAACGAAATCGAGATGCTCGCCACTCAGGCCTGGGAAATGACGGTGCAGAAAATGCTCGTCGCAACTGAAATCGAGAGACTCGCCATCACCGTCACCGACGACGAGCTCGTCACCTTCATCCGCCGGAATCCCCACCCGGCGCTGCGCCAGTATTTCGTAAACGATGCGGGTGAATTCAATTACCAGGAGTATCTCAGGGCGCTCGCGAATCCCGAGCAGGATTGGAGCCAGCTCGAGATGTGGGGGCGCACGATCATTCCGGAAATGAAACTCGAAGCGCTCCTCTCGTCGCAGATCCACACTTCCGACAACGAGATCCTCGAGCGATTCAAGAGGGAGAACACACAGGTCAGGGCGACGTACGTGGAGATACCATTCGTCCAGAGCGAGGAAGTGTACGAGCCCACCGAAGAAGAGATCGCTTCATTCTACCGGGAACGGGAAAGCAACTTCGTTGATCCGGATAAGCGGGCCATCAAGGTGATCAGCATCGATGCCGCGCCGACCGAGCGGGACGAGCAGGAAGTGCGCGAATATATTCTCGAGATACGCGACGAAATCCGTGGCGGCAAGGATTTCGCTGAAATAGCGAAGTATTATTCAGACGATCCCGTTACTGCCGAGAACGGCGGAGATCTCGGGTTTATAAAAAAAGGAGACATGGCCCCCGAATTCTCGCAAGTCGCCTTTTCTCTCGACATTGGAACGGTGAGTGAGCCGGTCCGCACACAGTTCGGCTACCATCTCATTCTCGTGGAGGAAAAACAAACGGAGAACGATATCGAGAAGGTCCATGCGCGGCACATACTCATGAAAGTGACTCTCGGAGACGAGAGCCAGGACTCCCTCGGCACACTCATCAGGGGCCTCATGGACGGAATGCGAGAGGCCGGTTTCGAAAAAGCCGCTGCGGATAACGGCCTGGAGATCCTCGAGCCTCCTCCCTTTACCGATGGCTACTTCATACAGGAGATCGGGTACATGCCGAGGATTATCAATTTCGCCTTCAACCATAAAACCGGATCCGTCAGCGGACCGATCAACTCTGAAACGCACATCTATTTCGTGAAAATCACCGCGGAGATTCCGGAGAGCGTCAAGCCGCTCGGGGACGTGAGATTGATCATTATCGCCAGATTGCGAAACGAGCGGACCCAGGAAGAAACGAAGCAAATTGCGGAAACGGTTCGGCAGGAGACGCTCACGAGCGGAGATCTGGCGGCCGTCTCACTCTCGAGGCAGCTCGAGATAAAGGAAACCCCGCTCTTCAAGGAAACCGATCCCGTTGTGGGCATCGGCGCCAATACCGCATTCGCAAAGGCCTGTCATATGCTTCCCGAGGAAAAGCTGAGCCCCCCGATTCTGGGCAATGTGTCATTCTACCTGATCAAAGTCATCGAGCGTATCGAGCCCGGGATGGATGAATTCATCGAGAAACGCTCGGAGATCGCGAATCAGATCCGATCGGAAAAGGCCAACCGTTTCATGGCCAACTGGTATGATGTGCTGAGAAAGAACGCAAAGGTGGAGGATTTGCGTGAGAGTACGCTGAATTAGCCTTCCTTGTCATCACCTTCGGTGACTTCGGACGCACTCGTGTCCAATTCCTTCTTGATATCCTTCGAAGCTTTCTTGAATCTCCGGATCGACTTTCCTATTGCCTCCGCCACGTCGGGAAGCCGCCTCGGACCGAAAAATATGAGCACGAGAAAAAGAATAATCAGGAGCTCGGACCATCCGAGAGGCCCTATCAGAAGAAAGCGTGATTTGATACTTGAAAAAACCGCAGTCGCAAACATTACTGTTCCTCCAATCTAGCAATACACCCGCAGCAGATAGGCGACGAGAATGATCCCCAATATGGTGACAAGATTCACTTTCAAAGAAAATCCAATGGTGAAGGTAAAGACGATCATATCGATGGTCCTCGGTTCCACTTCGAATTTGGGACCGGTTGCGAACAGCTTGTGCATCAAACTGTCTTCAGTCGTAAAAACACCTATCAATTCACCCACGACACTGCCGAATATCACGCCGAGGAAGAAGACCAACGCTACGATACCTATACTTCTCTTAACCGACACCCTTCACCTCCTGCCATTTATGATACAGCCGAACCGGCGATATAACAACCGCTATCTTCCCCCGATCTTCAGTCTATCCTTGTCCTTGCCGATGATGAGTGTCGCATCTACGAGCGGGCGTGCCTGGATTTGCTGAATAATCCTGTCCACACCGAGTTGACGGGCCAGTTTCTTCATCAGTTTGTCGTTGCCTTTGCGGTCTATCAAGAGGGATTCGTCGTAATCGTACCCCTCGGCATCGCCGACGATAAGCACATCGATTCCCATTTTCCGGAGTTCCGTCGCCGTTTTCATCGCGATCCCCGTCTCTCCGGTGCCGTTCATCACTTCAATCTGGAATGCGATCTCCCCTCTTCCCGATCCCCTCCCGATGTCAAGCCATCTGACTGCGAGCGAGAAGGCTATGACACAGAATATAACGACGGTTACCGTCACGGGTGAGAAAAAGGCACCTTTTTTCTTCTTCTTTCTCTTTGCCAATCAACGGCTCCCGTTACCTCAAAAACGCAGCGAGTCTTCGATAGCTCTCCTCCAGTTCCTCGGATACTACCCTCGTCTCCGCAATAGCAGTCATGAAATTAGTGTCGCCTCTCCATCGCGGGCAGAGGTGAAAGTGGAGGTGATCGACGATACCTGCGCCGGCGCTTGCGCCGCGATTGGCGCCGATATTCAATCCTTCGGGATGATACGCCTCATCGATCGCCGTTTCACAAGCGGCGATCAATCCGAGGAATTCCTCTCCCGCCTCAGGGGATACCTCACTGAAACGCTCGATATGGCTGTTCGAAACAACCATGATATGTCCGCTCGTGTACGGAAACATATTCAGAATGACGAACCAATGAGAACCGCGCTTCAGTATGCCGACTTGCTCGTCATTTTCCTCTTTCCGTATGCTGCAAAAGAGACAGCCCTCGTCCTTCGGCAGCGTAAAGTACCTGCTCCTCCAAGGCGCATATATTCTATCCATTATCCGTCATCAACCTCTCTGCCGCTTTCAACTGATCCCGGTCATTGATTCCGAGAACCTCCTCACGCTGATCGCAGCGATATGCCGCTACGCGCTTCGATTGCTTCTTTAGAATCTCCATGACATCGGTGATATAATACTCGCCCTGCACATTTCTTCGGTCGACCTTTTTCAGGGCGGCGAAGAAATCCCGACTCTCGAAACAAAAGATGCCGCTGTTGATCTCACAAATCTCTCGCTCCGAGTCCGTCGAATCTTTCTGCTCGACAATTCGAAGCAGCGTGCCGTCACTATCACGAATGATCCGTCCGTATCCGGTCGAGTCATCGAGTTCGGCGGTCAGGACGGTAGCGATGCAGCGTTGCTCCCGGTGAAACCCCAAGAAACGCGAAAGGGTTTCCGCCCTGAGAAGCGGCGTATCGCCGTTGAGCACCACGATCGTCCCGGCATAGTCCTCGAGGAGCGGTTCGGCCATATCGGCCGCATGACCCGTACCGAGCTGCTCGGGCTGAAGAGCGAACTCCACGGAGTCGTTCTCGAGCTCTTTCTTCACCGCCTCGGCCTGATGCCCCACGATAACAACGATCCTCGACGGCCCGACTTCGCGAACAGCATCAACAACATAATGGATCATCGCCCTACCGTGAATCGTGTGAAGCACCTTTGCAAGGTTGGATTTCATTCTCGTTCCCTCCCCTGCGGCGAGTATCATTGCGATAAATTCCAAATCAGAATTCATATCTGCTCCATTGGGGAAACTCCAGGAGAATCTCTTCCGCGCTGTTATCTGAAACGGCGAGTGCGATGTTATCTATCAACCGCGTGCCGCCGACCCGCCCGGCAACAGCGATCAGCAGCGTTCCGGTCGCGGTTTCCACCGGCCGCAGGCTTTCTCCGTCGACCACCTCCGCGTAATCGACATCTACGCCTGCGTCGATCATCATATCGCGCATGAGGTTTCGAAGCACACCCACGTCACGCTCGCCTTCGCTGATCTTCCCGTGCACCGACACAAGAGCGCTGGAGAGCGCCGTCGCGCTCTTTCTATGCTCGGCGGTCAGGTACCGGTTGCGCGAACTCAAAGCGAGGCCGTCGGGTTCCCTTACCGTCGGTCCGAGAACGATTGCTACGGGAAAATCGAGATCCGCCGTCATTCTCTGAATGATAACCGCCTGTTGCGCGTCCTTCTGTCCGAAGAATGCTTTGTCGGGCTGAACCATGTTGAACAGTTTGGCAACGATCAAGGCAACCCCGTGAAAATGTCCGGGCCTCGATGCCCCGCAGAGAGCGTCAGAGAGCTCTTCGATCTGAATCCTCGTGCGATCCCCCGGGGAGTAGATGTCCGCGGCGGCGGGCACGAAAAGCAGATCGCACCCGAGTTTCTCAAGGATCTCCCGATCGCCATCCTCGTCGCACGGATACCGCACGAGATCTTCTCGTGGCCCGAACTGCTTGGGATTGATGAAGATCGATACAATCACGAAATCGGTTTGTTGACGGGCGAGGCGAACAAGACTCGTGTGACCTTCATGGAGGGCCCCCATCGTCGGCACGAAACCGATGCATTTTCCGCCGCGTTTCACATCACGCACAACACCGATAACCTCGGCGGGTTTCGTTACCGTTATCACCGCTCACGCTTTCTTGGAATTGTCCTTGTCCCCGTTGGACGCCGAATAGCTGTGCTCCATATCAGGAAAGCGGCCGTCTTTTACCTCTTCTATGAACGATGTAACGGCGTCCTTCATTCTCTGCCCTATCTCATCATACTTCTTTACGAACTTCGGTAGCGGAGCATCGTGTATCCCGAGCATATCGTTGACGACGAGCACCTGGCCGTCACAGTGCGGCCCGGCGCCAATGCCGATAGTGGGTATGGTGAGAGCCTCCGAGATCCTCTGTGCCAGCTGCCATGGAATGCATTCCAGCACGATCGCGAAGCAACCGGCCCGCTCGAGGCTCAGAGCGTCTCTGTAGAGCCGATTCGCCGAATCCTCGTCCCTGCCCTGCACCTTGTATCCGCCGAACTGATACAGCGATTGGGGGGTGAGTCCGAGGTGGCCGATAACCGGGATCGAGGCCTCCTGAATCGCTTCGACGACGGGGACGTATCGCTCTCCGCCCTCGAGCTTGACGCTCTCTGCGCCACCCTCCTTGACGAGACGCCCCGCATTTCGCACCGCATCCTCGATACTCGCCTGGTAAGACATGAAGGGAAGGTCACCGGCAACCATCGCTCTCGGCTTGGCCCTCGTCACCGCCTTCAAATGATGGATCATCTCGTCGACGGTCACGGGCAGGGTGTTTTCGTAGCCGAGCACCACCATTCCGAGAGAATCCCCGACGAGAATGAAATCCACGCCGGCAGCATCGAGTATCTTCGTTGAGAGAAAATCGTACGAGGTGATAGCGGCTATCTTCTCCCCCTTTTTCTTCATTTCGATCAGGGTGCTCTTGGTTACTTTCTTCTTCATTGTTATTCGTTCTCCAATGATGGAACGTAATACCGTGTTCCCTCGAATCTCTCGCTCATCTTGGATAGAAGGTCATCGATATGTTCGATGTTCGTAGTGAAATCTATATTGTCCGTATTCACGATCAGCAGGGGTGACTCGCCGTAATGGAAGAAAAAGTGATTGAACGCTTCATTGAGGCTCAAGAGGTAATCCTCGTTGATCCCTTTTTCGAAGCTCCTCCCCCGCTTTATGATCCGGTGCAGCAATACCTCGGGAGACGCCTGCAGATAGACAACAATATCGGGGTTCACGATCTTCCCCTTGAGTATCGAATGAATCCTGTTGTAGAGGGCGAGCTCGTCGTCCCCGAGAACCGCATGGGCATAGATCGAATCCTTGGCGAAGATGTAGTCGGCCACGATGAGATCGCTGAAGAGATCCTGCTGGGTGATCTCCATCTGCTGCCGGTAACGGCTCAGCAGAAAGAAGATCTGGGTCTCGAATGCATATCCGGCTACGTCGTTGTAAAATTGCTCGATAAACGGATTATCGTCCACCTCCTCGAGATAGAGCCGCGCTTCGGTTTCCTTGGCGATAAGACGCGCCAGAGTCGTCTTGCCGGCGCCGATGCTCCCCTCTATTGCGATATATCTGATGCGGTTGGATATCAATTCTTCCTTCAGGCCTTGCATGGCACTTACGGTAATTGAAAGGGGACGCGATGTCAATATCTATCTAACTTTTTAATAATCAAGAAGTTCAAAAGGTGCAGCGGCGCGAGGAGACGAGTCTGACCCACTCCGGCCCCGAGCATTTTCCGAGAATCTCGTGAACACTCGCACCGTCCGGGGGCACGGCGATGGATCTGTCGATCTCGGCCAGAGGAACGAGGACAAAGAGGCGCTCTCTCAGCCTCGGGTGAGGAATCTCGATCCCGGCAGCGGTATAGCCGAGATCGCCGTAGAGAAGGATGTCTATATCGAGGGGGCGGTCCCGGACTCCCCCCCCCCGCTTTCTCCCCGAGCGCTCTTCGAGCTCTCTCAGTGTCTCGAGAAGCACCGGGGGCGAAAGTATCGTTTCGATGATTGCGGCGGCGTTGATGAAGGTGCCGGTCAATCCCTCGCCGACCGGCGCCGATTCGTAGAGAGAGCTCACGCTGAGAACCGAAACCTCGGGCGCACGGCCGAGCCGGTGAACCGCCTCGAGGATGTTCTCTTCTCGAGCGTTCATATTGGAACCCAGCGACAGAGCCACCTGTCTATTCTCCGGCACGACGTTCGACGACGACATCGACATGGGAAAGGCTGTTCGGAAAAGGAAGGGTCAATTTACGGATCGTCGTTTTTACCCGGTTCGCGGGAAAATTATCGAGTACGGCACGACAAATCGCATCGGCGAGTGTCTCGAGAAGGTTGAAGCGGTTCTTCTCAACCGTTTCCATGACCTTGGCATAGACCCGTTCGTAGTTGACGGTATCCTCGAGAGAATCGGTCATGCAGGCCTTTGTGAAATCGTAATGAAACTCGACATCGAGCTCGAGTTTTTGTCCTATTTCCCGCTCCGTCGGTGAAACGCCGTAATATCCGAAAACACTGATTCCCTTCAAGACGATCTTTTCCTCTAGCACGCATACCTCCTTCAGGCGCTTTTAAAATTTCTGCTCGCGAAGGACTCGAGCTGTGCCCCCGCTTCGCGTATCGTCTCATCGTCGGTTGTTATGGAAAGCCTGAAATATCCCTCTCCGTGCTTTCCGAAACCGACGCCCGGCGTCGAGACGATTCCCGTTTCGGTGAGCAGAAGTTTGGAGAACTCGATCGAGCCCATCTCGCCCGGCGTCCTGATCCAGAAATAAAACGTGGCTTCGGGCACGGAGAACGAGAGGCCGCTTCGCTCGAGGCACCGGGCAAGAATATCCCGCCGCCGCCGGTATATCGCCCTGATCCGGCCGGTGATCTCCTTGAAATGATCCTCGAAGGTCACGGCAACCGCTTCCTGGATCGCTCCGAAAACGCCCGAATCGAGATTTGCCTTCAAGGCGCCGAGGGCGGCGATAACCTCCTTTGAGCCGATCGCAAACCCGATTCTCCATCCGGTTATCGAAAATGTCTTCGAGAAACTGAAAAGCTCGATGAACGGAATCGCGGCATCACGGGCAAGCGGAAAGAGCGGCTGAAACGGCTTGTCGTATGTTATTTCCGCGTACGCGGCGTCATTGACGAGAATGATTCCATGTTCGCGGCAATACGCGATCGCATCTTGGAACCTGTTCTCCCCCGCCATGACCGACGTCGGATTGTTTGGGTAGTTCAGAAAGACGAGCTTTGCTTTGCGCGCGGCTGCGCGATCGATCGATTCAAACTCGGGCCAATAGCCGTTGCCCTCGGAAAGCGGCATCGTCACCGGGTCGGCGCCCGCGAAAACGGCCGAAGAGTTGTAAACTGGATAGCCGGGATCGGGAATCAGTACGGCATCACCGGGGTCGACGACCGCCAGCGGGAGGTGACCTATCGCCTCCTTGCTGCCGATCGTCACGAGCACCTCACCGGACTCGAGCCGCGCTCCATGAAACGTATCCGCCCACCGGATGATCGCTTCCTTTAGAACGGGCAGGCCGAGGTCCGGCGGGTAGCGATGGAATTTCTCTTTCTCTATGGAGCGTTGAAATGACTCCAGCAGTTCGCGCGGCGCGCCGAGATCCGGATCCCCGATACCGAGATCGAGCACTCCGGCGCCGGAGCGGATATGGGATTCCTTCAACCTGTCTATCTCGACGAACAGATAGGGAGGAAGCTCCTCAAGCCTCTTTGATCGCATAGAGTGGATAATCCCCGATTTGTAATTTCCATCCCTACTCGTGGGAATAAAAGAGTTCTACCGCTCCAGCGTCACCGACGGGTATCGGTGCGTAGAATCCGCTGTTGTCGGCCTTGAAAACGATCCTCATCCAGGGATAATTCACGGGAGGTTCCCCATCCCATGAGACCCTCGGTGTGGCGTAGAACCAGTCATCGTTAATCAGAGAATAAACGATAACCGAGGAGTAGGAGTCATTGAAACTCTTACCCTTTCGAATCATCCTGAAAACGAGTTTGGGATCGTCTGAGTTTGGATCGGTGGACCAGTTCAAGCCAACGAAATCGTCGCTTGATTTTTCCTTGTAATACTTCTGTTTCACAATACCGAAGAGATCCGTGATTGCGACGCCGTCATCATTCACGACGGCACACGTATCGCCGCCGGGCGACCAGGCGAATTCGTAGATCTTGCCCAGCTCCTCGAACTTCAGCACGTATCCGAGCGGCAGTGTATCCGCATAGAAGAAACAGAGATTCCGGCCACCATCGATAAAACCGAGAATGTTTTTAGCCGGATCGGGATTCCACTGGTAGATCGTTCTCTCCGAGACGCTTACATCGGCCTCTGAAAATATTCCATTGAATTCATCCACCATGAGAGCTCGCCGTTTCGACTTTTTAGCAACGTTCCCTTCTATGGGAACAAGACACGGCTCGAATGCGTCCGTCGTATCGACAAAGTAGACGACGTACCGTTCGTCGGGAGTAATCGTCGGCTTTATGTTATGATAGTAACGGTAGAATGTCACGGTATCGACACCGAACACTACCTTCGTTGAATCGAGACTTTCCGTGAGCGTAATCCTCGTTCCCATGTTATTCCAGAATCTGATATTGTAGAAGTCTTCCGTTCCATCGCCCGATTCACCTACAATATTCTCCATCCAGACAACCATGTCAGCGGTCGCGTTCCCCTGCGGATCGCGGTGCTGGTTTCTTCGCTGGTTGATTCCGAAATCGCTATCTTGCGAGATATTAACCCCAGTTCCGATGAAGTACGGAACCGACCATACATTCATCAGCTGCTGCCTCAAATTGCTGAAATAACGCGTTATCATAGAGCCGAGAATGACGTTTGAATAGTAGACTAAATCATCACCGCTATCGCAGTCGTGACAATCAGTGATTTTTAATGCGCCCCCCGCGGGAAGCACCCGGTACACATCGTAACCGATAAAGCTCAGGCTCTGAGGCGTGATGTCGGAGCCGACGAAGAACATCTCTTCATTTCTGCCGACGAGATTTAGATAGAGGTTTACACGGAGACCGGTATTGACCCCGTCAAAATACCGCACACCGATCAATTTCACTATTCTGTCGGTCTTTCCGTCCACGGTGGCGACGGTCCCAACGCGGAAGACACCTGTCGTATCATTGGGCACCATCCAGAGAACGGAGATGCCTGCATTGGGGGGAATGTTATCTTCGGGGTCGGGATCGTAGAACGAGCCCACCTCGGCAAACCATTCATAGTGGGCCGTGCCTCCACCGGCAAATCCTTCGGCCTGAACCGTCAATGTGGTCAGCTGTCCCGGCGACGGTGCGAGAGGATTGCAGATTATGAGATTCGCTTCGATGCGGTAAGGAAGCTCCGGCGGCGCGACGGGTTTCTCGTCACACCCGGAGAGCAGGAAAACAGCGCTTGCCAACCCGAGAACAGCGGCGAGTACCAACAGTCTTTTCGACCGGTTCAATGGTTACCTCCAACGTTGAGAGAGAGGATTGAACGAGCAGATCATTTGCTTTCTTTCCTCGCGACCCGGTGATTTCCGGGCCTATAAAAATAAATCCCTTTCCTACAATAAAATATTAAGGTTTTAATCGTTTTTCAAGTGAATTTTAAAAAGGGCGCCCCGGGAACCTGCCCGGGACGCCCTCCAAAGGGCCATAAGCAAAGGATATGCTAGTACATGCCGCCGCCCATTCCACCCATTCCCCCCGGAGGCATAGACGGTTCCTTCTCCGACTCGGGGATATCGGTGATCGTCGCTGCGGTCGTGAGCAGCAATGCCGCGACGCTCGCGGCGTTCTGGAGCGCGGAGCGCGCCACCTTGGTCGGATCGACGATGCCGGCATCGACCATGTTCATGAACTCATCGATCTCCGCGTTATAGCCGATCTCCGGCTTCTCAGACTTGAGGCGCTCGATGATCACCGAGCCCTCCTTGCCTGCGTTGGAAGCGATCATCCTAGTAGGTTCCTCGAGGGCTTTCATGACGATCACGGCACCGACCTTTTCCTCGTCGGTGAGATCCTTCGTTATGCTATCGATGGCTGCCGCGGCATGCAGGAGCGTGATGCCGCCGCCGGGAACGATTCCCTCTTCGACAGCGGCTCTCGTCGCCGCGAGTGCATCCTCGACACGCGCCTTCTTCTCCTTCATCTCGATCTCCGTGGCCGCACCGACCTTGATAATGGCTACGCCGCCGGCGAGCTTGGCGAGACGTTCCTGGAGCTTTTCGCGGTCGTAATCCGAGGTCGTATCCTCGATCTGAACCTTGATCTGGTTGATGCGCTCCTTGATCTTCTGGGCCTTGCCTGCGCCTTCGATGATCGTCGTGTTCTCTTTGTCGATCATGATCCGCTTGGCGCGCCCGAGATCGGTGACGGTCGTATTCTCGAGCTTGAAGCCGGCGTCTTCACTGATGACACGTGCGCTGGTGAGAACCGAAATGTCCTCGAGCATCGCCTTGCGCCGGTCGCCGAAACCCGGCGCCTTCACCGCAGCGGCCTGGAGGGTGCCGCGAAGCTTGTTTACCACCAGCGTGGCGAGTGCCTCACCCTCGATATCCTCGGCGATTATCATTAGCGGCTTGTTGAGCTGCGCGATCTTCTCGAGTACCGGCAGGAGATCCTTCATCGCGCTGATCTTCTTGTCGTGGATCAGGATGTATGCGTCCTCGAGGACCGTTTCCATCCGCTCCGCGTCGGTCACGAAGTAGGGACTCAGGTAGCCCCGGTCGAACTGCATTCCCTCTACGACATCGAGAGAGGTATCCATTCCCTTCGCCTCTTCGACGGTAATGACGCCGTCCTTGCCGACCTTCTCCATCGAATCGGCTATCAGCTCTCCGATCTCGGGATCGTTGTTCGCGGATATCGTAGCCACCGCCGCGATTTCGTCGCGCTTGCGGACCTGCTTGCTCCGCTTCTTGATATACTCGACGGCGGCGTCGACCGCCTTGCGGATCCCCCTCTTGATGAACATCGGGTTTGCACCCGCCGTCACGTTTTTCAGTCCCTCGGTGATGATAGACTGAGCAAGGATCGTTGCGGTCGTCGTCCCGTCGCCGGCTACGTCCTGCGTCTTCGTGGCGACTTCCTTGACCATTTGGGCACCCATGTTCTCCCATGGGTCCTTGAGCTCTATTTCCTTCGCAATGGTAACACCATCATTGGTGATCGTGGGCGAGCCGAACTTCTTGTCGAGGATCACATTTCTTCCCCGTGGCCCGAGCGTCACCTTGACGGCGTTGGCGAGCATATCGACACCCGCCTTGAGACGGTCACGAGCGTCGATTTCAAACTTGATTTGTTTGGCCATGTATATTCACTCCTTCCTTGCGATCATCAAACGGCTATACGATAGCCAGTATGTCGCTTTCCCGTAAGATGAGATGTTCCACGTTGTTTACCATGATCTCGGTGCCTGAGTATTTGCCGTAGAGGACCTTGTCGCCCTTTTTGACCTCGAGAGGCACGCGCTTTCCCGATTCCTCGTTCAAACGGCCCTTGCCGACGGCGATGATTTCGCCCTCCTGAGGTTTCTCCTTTGCCGTGTCGGGAATGATGATTCCCCCCTTCTTGACCTCATCTGGATCGATAGGCTTGACGAGCACCCTATCGGCGAGAGGTGTGATTTTCATTTTGAGCCTCCTTTCTCATTCTATTTCAAGGAATTAGCACTCTATAGGTTAGACTGCTCACTGTTTAATCAATATATTTATAAGTATTCGAAAAGGCAAAATTAATTATCAGGCGAATAGCGGCAAATATGTAACTAATAAGATAGTATTAGTAACTTGAGACACTTTTTCTTAATTGTTCTGAGTTAATCGGCTGTTTTTATCGAATTTCGCCGCGTTCGGAATTGCAGTAGCGCGGTAATTGGATCATGTGCCGGGATTACTGGCTGGCTGGTAATGACGCATTAGCCTGAATTGCATTCCAGAAGATAGTGGAGCCCTTTTAAATTCAGGTCGGGCTCGAGCAGGACGGGTTGGGCGAGATGCGTCGCTACGGTGTCGGCCCAACCACCCGTAACGATGACCTGAACGTTCGGTGAGAGAACGGCAACCGATTGTGCAATAAGCTCTTTTACCGCACCGACGTGCCCCCACTTCAATCCGCAGGCGATCGCCGCTCTCGTATTGATGCCGGGGATGGCGCAACTATGCTCCCCGGGCGATATCTCGGGAAGCGACGCGGTACCGTCACCGAGGGAGCGTGCCAGCAGATCCAATCCTGGAAATATCGAGCCGCCGATAAATCCTCCCTCTGAGAGCAGATCAACGGTAACCGCCGTTCCCGCATCGACGATGACCGCTTCGCGGTGCCCGAGGGCGAACGCTCCGGCTGCAGCGCAGATCCGATCGGGCCCCACGCCGTCGGGGAACTCGACGCGCATCTCGAACGGCAGGACGATGCGTGCCCCCGCTTCGAGAACCCGCTCGACGCGCAGAGATCCAAGCGCGCGGCGAAACCACTCCGTCCATTCCGGCACGACACTCGAAAAGGCGACCCTCGCCGGCCGCACTTCTTCGATAGCGCCCGTCACCATCTCACGCGAGGCCTCACCGATCGCATACCACCTCCGCGATATCGTCCCCCGCTCGAATTCCGCGATTCTACACGACTGATTGCCCTTATCGATCACGAGCACGCCGCTCATCATAAGATCGCTCCTCCAGAAGCATGCCGTTTGCCTTTATCGCTCCCCGGCACTCACGTCACCGGATGCGAAGACCTCTTCACCCTCTCCCGTTTGTATGCGTAGATGACCCTCTTCCGTCACACCGGAGAGCTTCCCCTTCACGATTGCGCTGCCGGTATCGAGGCGGATATCCTCATTGATATAGAGGAGCCGCCTCTCCACCTCGTCGCGCCAGCGGGCCGGCCCCTGCTGCTTCCACCGCAGGTAATCGGCTTCGAATTCACCGACGATCGCGGCCAGCACCGCGCCCCGGTCGGTCAACCGACCCGTGAGCGATCTCAGAGACGTGGCGCTTGTTCGAATCTCCGTGTCGAGGTCGCCGATCTCCTCGTTTATGTTGATCCCCAATCCCATCACCACCACCCCTCCCCTCGACTCCGCCAGAATGCCCGCGAGCTTGCATCCGTTGCAGTAGATATCGTTCGGCCATTTGATCCGGATATCGTTCTGAAAGCGCTCGAGGGCCCTCGCCGTGCTCAGCGCGAGAAGCATCGTAAGTCCCCCGCTGCCGATGCGGCCGGGTTTGAGTATCAGGGAGAAGACGAGGCTCCGACCGCTTCTCGAGCGCCAACTCCTTCCCGCACGTCCGCGTCCTGCGATTTGAACATCCGCAAGCACCAGCGTCCCCTCGGGCGCACCGGCGTCCGCCGCCGCCGCCGCCGCGCTGTTCGTCGACTGTGTCCGATCGAACAGAACGATGACCCGCCCGAGAATCGCCGTCTCGAACAGGTTCCTCAGCCGCGCAGGATGAATTTCACCGATTCCCGTTCCCCCGGCGAACTCTCCGTGTTTCATCATTGCCCGCCGGCCTCCTCCAGCGTCAGGCTCAGATCGAGCGCCGGCGCCGATGAGGTGAGAGAACCGACTGATATATAGTGTACCCCCCGCACGGCATACGAGCGAATCGTCTCGAGTGTGATACCTCCCGACACCTCGACTTCCGGGACGGCGGTTCCCCACAAACCAAGCTCCTCAATCGCCTCCTCCACCATCGGGGGTGTAAAATTATCGAGCATGACCCGCGCAGGGGGCGCGTCACGAAGCAGGCCGAGCTGCTCGAGGGTCGAGATCTCTATTATAGCTTCACGCAAGCCATTCCGCCCAAGGCCTTCGACAACGCGTTCAAGCCCTCCGGCGGCGGTTATATGATTTTCCTTGACGAGAATCGCACCGGCGAGATCGAAACGGTGGTTTTTTCCGCCCCCGTCGGCGACCGCCCTCTTCTCGAGCAGCCTCAGACCGGGCGTTGTCTTTCTCGTATCGAGAATCACTATGCCGGTCCCCTTCACCGCATCGACGTAGAGCGCCGTGAGGGTTGCTATGCCGGACAAATGCTGCAGAAAATTGAGCGCCGTCCTCTCACCGGACAGAAGCGCGCGCAAACTTCCGCGCACGACGGCAACCGTATCGCCTGGACCGACGCGGCCCCCGTCTTCGCGCCGGGGCAGGTACTCGACCGCTCGATCGAGAGTCGCAAAAACGGCCTCCGCAGCCCCATGCCCCGATATCACTCCGTGAGCTTTTGCCGTGATCAGCGCTCCGCCGAGCGCGGCCTCGCCGACGAGCGCGTTGGTCGTTCGATCCATGCCGGCGGCGTCCTCCTCGAGCGCCCGTTTCACGCGATCACGGATTTCTCTTTCGAGCCCCTCCAAATTGCTTCCTCCTCGCAACGTTCATCTGCAACTCTTCCAATCGATCCCTGATGCTCGCCGCCTTTTCGAAGTTGAGGGCTTCCGCCTCGCGCCACATCTCCTCCTCGAGCCGTTTGATGAGTGTTGGATCGTCCTCTGAATCAGGTAAGTAGAGGTCGTCCGCTCCCGCCGATTCGGCGATACTGCGCGCGTCGGCGACTGAAGTTGCGATGCGTACCTCCTCGATCGACTTGACGATAGAGCGCGGCGTGATTCCATACTCCTCGTTGTACAAAAGCTGTTTGTCCCTGCGGCGGTTCGTCTCCTCGATCGCCCGCTCCATGGAACCGGTCATGCGGTCCGCATAGAATATCACCGTTCCTTCGATGTTTCGCGCGGCCCTGCCGGCCGTCTGTATCAGGGACGTCCGTGAGCGTAGAAAGCCCTCCTTATCCGCATCGAGGATGGCGACGAGAGATACTTCGGGTAGATCGAGACCTTCCCTGAGCAGATTGATGCCGACGAGAACATCGAACTCCCCAAAGCGGAGATCACGCAGGATCTCGACACGATCGAGCGCATAGATATCGCTGTGCAGATACCGTACCTTGACACCGAGACCGGAGAGGTAGGTGGTGAGATCCTCGGCCATCCGCTTGGTCAGCGTCGTGACGAGCACCCGCTCCTTGCGATCCACTCTCGTTCTGATCTCTCCGAGCAGATCGTCCACCTGTCCCTTTACCGGACGCACCTCGATCACCGGATCGACGAGCCCCGTGGGTCTCACGATCTGCTCGACGATCTCGCCGCGGCACACTTCGAGCTCATAGTCCCCCGGCGTGGCGGAGACAAAGATAAACCGTTTTATCAGTTTCTCGAATTCCCCGTACATCAGGGGCCGGTTGTCAAGCGCGGAGGGGAGCCGGAAACCATGCTCGACGAGCGTCGTTTTCCGGCTGCGGTCACCCTCGTACATCCCCCTGATCTGCGGAATAGTAACGTGAGACTCATCGATAACAACGAGAAAATCGTCTCCGAAATAATCGATGAGTGTCGCCGGGCGCTCACCGGGCTTTCGTCCCGACAGGTGCCGCGAGTAGTTCTCGATACCGGAGCAATACCCCATTTCGCGCATCATCTCTATGTCGTAGCGGGTTCTCATCTCGAGACGTTTGGCCTCGAGATGCTTGTCCGCCGCAGCGAGTTCCTCGAGCCGGCGCCCAAGCTCCTTCTCTATTTCTCCGATTGCGCCCTCCAGCTTGGACTGCGACGTTACAAAATGTGAAGACGGATATATCGTCACGTTTTCGGCGCGTCGCAGAACCTCCCCGGTAAGGGGATGAATCACCGAGATCCTCTCCACCCCCTCGTCGAAGAGCTCTATCCGTATCCCCTCCTCCATGAACGCGGGCCTGATTTCTATCACGTCGCCGCGCACCCTGAACGTGCCCCGCGTGAAATCCATGTCGTTTCGCGAGTACTGGATGCGCACAAGGGTAGCGAGAAGCTCCTCTCGATCGAAGTGCGCGCCCTCCGACACGGTGAACGTGAGTTGTGCGAATTCATCGGGAGAACCGAGACCGTAGATGCATGACACGCTCGCAACGACGATAACATCCTTTCTCGTCATCAGCGATCCGGTCGCGCGCAGCCTGAGCCTGTCGATGTCTTCGTTTATCGATACATCCTTCTCGATAAACGTTTCCGTCGCCGGAATGAAGGCCTCGGGCTGATAGTAATCGTAATAGCTGATGAAATATTCGACGGCATTATCGGGAAAGACACTCCGGAGCTCACCGTAAAGCTGGGCCGCGAGGGTCTTGTTATGAGAGATGATGAGCGCCGGCATGCCGCACCGCTCGATCACGTTTGCAATCGTGAATGTCTTTCCCGATCCGGTTACACCGAGAAGCGTCTGAAACTTTCGATCCTCCTTTATTCCGCGAACGAGCCCATCGACCGCCTGCGGTTGATCGCCGGTCATCTCGTATTTTGCTTGAATGGTAAATAGAGGCATGGCGCACCTGGTCGGCATTCGGCGTCAAACATCACGAAACGGCATGAACTTCTTGCTAGGGAATATCTTCTTTCGTAATCGTGATATCTCTCATGACCCTTCCCCGCTCGCCGGAAAGCTCTATACGGGAGCCGTTGAGCTCCAGTGCGAAGCTCCCGGGATTTCCCACCTTCTGAAATACGAACGCTTCGTTAGCTTCGAAAGTCCTGATACGGCCCGGCAGAAGGAGAAACATGAATGTATCCGCTTCGAGCACGCCATCCTCGAATGAAATGGCGAGGAGCTCGAACCAGCAGCTATCCGACGGATTCTCGATTACCGCCAGAATCATCGTCTCCGGTTCCGCGGGCTCCTGCGCAACCGCTTCAGTCACCTCCGGCACGGGCTCGGGCGGCGGCGCTTCCTCCTTTTCTTCGACAACCGTTTGCGCCGGTTCCCGCTCCGTCTCGTCCCTCCCGATCACCACCACGAAAACAATGATCGCCGCAACAATCACAAGCGCAGGCAGAACGAACCGCATTAATATCTTCGGTGATTCGAGCTTCTCCTCCACGGTCACCGTCTCGATCTCCCACAGATCCCCCTTACTCTTGTGCGTCTGGCCGGTTTGGACTTCGTATTTGCTCAGGATGTGATCGGCGTCGAGGCTCAACACTTCGGCATACGAACGCAGGAATCCCTTGACGTAGACCTTCGCCGGGAATGCCTCGAAGTTATCGGTCTCGAGATATTCCAGCATCCTAATCGGTATCTTCGTTTCCTGGCTGACGTCATCGAGTGTCATGCCGCTTCGTTCCCTCGCAGCGAGGAGTATTTCACCAGTCGTTTTCTCGCCATCGGGGCGATCCGGTATTTCGGGGCGTTTCCCGGTCGATTCATCGGATTCTGAGCTCACTTACAAATCCTCCATGATCTTTCGAATATGTTTTATACGATCCGCGAATTCCGCGAATCGCTCCCTCTCTCGTTCGATGACATCCTGCGGCGCACGCTCGAGAAATTTGCCTTCCCGAAGCCGTTTATCCAGCTTTTCGTACTCCCGGCTCATTCTCTCCAGCTCCCGCTGCAGCCGTTTCCTCTCGACCTCGAGATCGATAACGCCTTCGAGGGGTACATAGATCTCGAGGCTGGCGAGCCCCGCCGCAGCGGCACCGGAGGGCTTGCTCGCTCCCTCTGTGATTTCGAGAGCGTCGATATTCGCCATCAGGCGTATCTGGTCTCGATATCTCTCGAGCTTGGCGCGCCATGGGGAACCTGATTCGCAATTGAGTATCGCATCGACCTTTTGCGCAGGCGGTAGACGGAAACTCTGGCGTAGGTTCCTGACGCTCGTGACGATCTCCTTGAACATCGACACGTCCTCTTCGATCGATGCATCGGAAATCCCTTGCGGCGCTTCCGGTATCCGGAATCCGGCTAGAAGGGGGGGATCGGGTGAAAGCATGCTCCAGATTTCCTCCGTAACGAATGGCATGTAGGGGTGGATCAGGGCGAGAGACATACCGAGGACGGTCCGCGCCGTCACGGCCGCTCCCCGGGCGCGCGTGCCACCGTCTCGCAAGGCCTGCTTTGAAAGTTCGAGATACCAGTCACAGAATTCATGCCAGAAGAAGTCGTAGAACGTCCTTGCCGCCTCGTCGAGACGGAACTGTTCGATGGAACGCGCGTATTCGTCAGCCCCGCGCTGCATCCGGCTCACGATCCATCTGTCCTCCCAGCCGAACTCGCACCCTCCGTCGGGACCGCTCCCGAAGAGAGCGCCGAAGAGACCGGTAATCGGATCCGTATCAGAAGCGGGGGCTCTGAAGAGCTCCTGCTGTTCGGCCTGCCGGAGAACGAAGCGGGCCGCGTTCCATATCTTGTTCGCAAAGTGTTTGCCCATCTCGATGCGCTTTTCATCGAAGAGGAGATCCTGTCCCGGTGATGAGAGCATAACGAGTGTGAAACGGAACGCATCCGCTCCGTATTGCGCCGCAAGCGTGTTGGGATCGGGCGAATTCCCGAGCGATTTGCTGTACTTGCAGCCCTTGGCGTCGCGCACCATGGCGGTGATGAGCACATGGCTGAACGGTTTCTCCCCCATGAATTCGAAAGCGGCCATCACCATCCTCGCGACCCAGAAGAATATGATATCGCCGCCGGTCACGAGCACATCCGCCGGATGGAAGGTTTTCAGATCCTCGGTCTCCGCAGGCCACCCCATCGGCGAAAAGGTCCAGAGCCAGGACGAAAACCAGGTATCGAGAACATCCTCCTCCTGCGTCAGCGATGCACTATTGCACTTCGGACACCTCTGAGGCGCCTCGACGGCGACGATCTCCTCTCCGCACGGACCGCAGTACCAGACCGGGATCCTGTGTCCCCACCAAAGCTGTCTCGAGATGCACCAGTCCTTGATGTTCTCCATCCAGCTGAGGTAGATATTCTTCCACCGCTCGGGGTGAAACGAGAGCCCGCCGTCGTTCACGACGGCTATCCCCGGCGCGGCGAGCTGCTTCATGCCGAGAAACCATTGCTGCGAGATCACCGGCTCGATTATGGTGTCACATCGGTCATGATGCCCGATCATATGATCGTAGTCCTCGATATTTCTCAGATACCCTTCCGATTTGAGCGCCTCGAGAACACGATCGCGCGCCTCGAATCGCTCCAGGCCGCTGAACCGTCCCGTCTCCTCACTCATAGAGCCCTCCTGATCGATAACGACAACCGGTTCGAGCCCGTGCCTGCGTCCGATCTCGAAATCGACGGCGTCATGCGCCGGGGTCACCTTCAGACACCCCGTCCCAAATTGAGGATCGACGGCCTCGTCGAGAATAACGGGAATCTCGCGACCGGTGAGCGGCAATATGAGCAACTTCCCCTCGAGGGCCCGCGCACGCTCGTCTTCGGCGCTTATCGCGACCGCGACGTCTCCGAGCATCGTCTCCGGCCTCGTGGTGCCGACAACAACCTCGCCGTCGCCGTCCGCGAACGGATATGCGATATAGTAGAGCTTGCCGTGCCTGTCCCTGAACTCGACCTCCTCGTCGCTGATGGCGGTCTTGCACGACGGGCACCAGTTAACGATATAGCGCCCACGATATATCAATCCCTTCCCGTAAAGCCTGACGAATACCTCACGCACCGCGCGTGACACCCCGGGATCGAGCGTAAAAACCTCTCTCGTCCAATCGAGCGACGCGCCGAGTCTCTCGAGCTGTTCTACGATGCTCCTGTGATACCGGTCTTTCCATTTCCAGCATTCCTCGAGAAACTTCTCCCTCCCGAGCTCCTCCCTGCTGATCCCCCTTTCGGCGAGCGATCGTTCCACGACCTTCTGCGTCGCTATGCCTGCATGATCCGTCCCGGGCAGCCAGAGCACGTTGTACCCGCGCAACCGCTTCCACCGCACCAGAATATCCTGTATCGTCGTTCCGAGCGCGTGGCCGACGGTGAGGATTCCCGTTATGTTCGGCGGTGGAAGGATAATCGTGAAGGGAGTATCCTTCGAACCCGCATCGGCGGTGAAGACACCCTCCTCCCTCCAGATGCCGCTCCACTTTGCATCAATCTCTTTCGGCCGGTAAACCTTATCGAGCATCAACAACTCCCTTGAGCCCGTCACCATACACACACCCGAGGTTAGAAGCTAACACATACCACACCCGATGTTAGAAGCTAACACATACCGCACCCGATGTTAGAAGCTAACACAGGCTTAATCGAGGGTCAATGACGAGCTTCGGCGGTTTCTCAGCGAATCGCCGTAAAATATATGAACGCCGTTAGCCCTGCGGGGATAAGGTAATATGCAAAACGGTAGAGTCTTCCGACGGCCATCAGCCTGAGCAGAAGCCGCAGGGACAGCCATCCCGATGCAAAGGCGGTTACGCTCCCTACGAGGAGGAGGAGGAGCTCGCCGGGGCTCACGGAAAAAGAGCCTTTGACTATCTCGAGCGCAAGTGCGCCGAGTATCGCGGGGATCGCGAGAAGGAATGAGAATTCCGCCGCCTCACGCCCCCCGAGTCCGAGCAGCATCCCCGTTGTTATCGTCCAGCCGCTCCTCGAGCACCCCGGCAGGATCGCAATCGCCTGAGCGAGGCCGATGACAATGGCCGCCCGCCCCGAAAGCGCGCCCCCTCCGCTTCGAATCCTCGAGAACAGCAGATAGAAGCCCGTAGCGACGAGCAACAGCGATGTCACCGCTGGAAAATCGAAGAGCATTACAATGGAGTCGCGCAGCGCAAGTCCGACGAATGCGGCCGGCACGCTCCCCAGAACGAGCCACCCCGCGTACCGCACCTCTTCGCTGTTTTGTTCGGTTCGCCTGAAACCGGAAGCGAAAAACGAAACGATTGCACCGAAGAGCCGGGCGATTCTGCGCTTGTATACCACGATGATGGCGACGAGCGTTCCGACATGAACGGCAACCTCGAAACCGACGCCGGGGCCCCTGGCTCCGAGCAGGCTTTCCACCAGCACGAGGTGACCCGATGAGCTCACGGGCAAAAACTCGGTGAGTCCCTGGATCACCGCGAGAAAAATGACCGTTACAACGGAGATCAGCATTGTGGGCGCCTCTCGTTCCATCTACCGGCGCGCGCAGAGAGAACCATCACGATTGAATTCAACACGCACACCTCTCTTTCACTCTACCGGCCTGCTCCGAAGTAGAAGGCTAGTATACCAAAAAACATGCCCGTTTTGAGCAACATGCTCATCAGCCCGAGCGACCTCCGTCTCAGTGACAGTATAAGGGAGACGATCAAAATCGGCATGACGGACAGCACGATGACAACGGCGTAGCCGGACCGGTAGACGCCGTGCAGAGAGGGAAGCGGGAAAAGAACGATAAGGGCGGCGAAAACGGCGGCGGCCACACGAAGGGACAGACATCTCCCGGCCAGAACCGGAAGGGTCTTCGCTCCCGCCAACCGATCGCCGTCGATATCATCGCAATCCTTTACGATCTCCCTGCCCATGACGAAGAGAAAGGTGAAAACCGCCGGAACGGCGCCCGCCTCGATCGAGCCTCCCGCGTAGGCCCCGAGCAGAAAGCCGGAGGCCGAAACGGCTGCAACAAGCAGATTGCCGGCTATATAGAATCGCTTGCAAAAGGAGGAATAGCAATGCAGCAGCACGATCCAGGCGGCGATCCATACCGCTTGCGTGGGTGGGAGAGACAGGAGGACAAAGACCGCCGCGACGAGCAAACCCGCATAGAGAGCCGTGACGGCGCGTACGGAGACGGCGCCCGAAGGCAGGGGCCTCCTCGGCTTGTTGATACGATCGATATCGATATCATAGATGTCGTTGATCGTATTTCCCGCGGCCGCCGCGATCGCGACCGCGGCGAGAAGAGTCCAGGGCCAGTATCCCGTGGTCGCCATCGAAAACCCCACGCCCGTCGACAGCAGCGCCGCGGCGACGTTGTGCGGCCTGACGACGATTACAAGAGAAAATGCCTTATGCGCTAGAAGTCCCAAAGGACCTCCAGGTATCCGAAGATATCCCTCGTATCGACACCTTCGTCGCCTCCCGACAGATATCTCCAGCCTAAGGCCGCGGAAATCGAAGAGCCGGCCCCGAGATCGACGAAACCGATTGCCCTGAAATCCTTCTCGTGCAGAGTATCCCCAGTCGGAGTTTGCGGGTCCGGTTCATCGCCCGGCGCCCACGACCGCATGTCGGCGCCCTCTCCAAACCGCGTTATCCTTGCTTCCAACGCCGCCACGAAACGCTCATGCAGCGCAAATTCCGCGCGGAAGATCCATCGGTCGGCATCCGGCCCCAGCGCGGAACCGATGATACTGTTGATCTCGGGATCACCGTTGCCCGTCACGTAGTGGGTGCGCAACGAATCATTGTGCGTGTATGTGTATATATCGATCAGCGTGTAGCCGGCGAACAGTTCTATCTCGTGCTTCCACACGTCGAGCTGCGATTCGATCGAGCAGTTGAAACCCCATTTGCTCGGGGCCGGAGGATCATCCTCGTATTGCAGATCATCGATGAGCAACTCTCCGCAGAAGATCAGACCCTTTACGAGCGGTATCTTCCAGTCAAGCCCCCAGAGAACATTATCGTTCTTCTTCTCGTTGAACTGGTTCGCGTAGAATGAACCAACGGGCAGGAGATACGAGAAATCGATTTCACGACCGGTATAGATCACCGACTCCCCGAAGCCGAGGTAGATACCTCGCGGCAGGCGTATCGTCAGGCGGTGACCCGCCATACGTCGGGGCATCGACGAATCGAGAAGGACCTGCACGGTGTGCAGCCTGAATACACCGATAGAAAAATCGAACGAGAGATGATCGAGCGATCCGGCGGTGTTCGACAGCAACATTCCCCCCGCCCTTCCGTTCGCCCAATGACCGTAATCTCTACCGATAAAGAAATTCCAGCTATTACCGCCGAACGCGGCGTATGCCCGCTCATACAATGCAGTGACACCCCGCCAGCTCCGCTCCCGGGGGCTCGGGCTCTCGCGGTCCTCGTAGAAACCCTCCTCCCGATTGATCCGCACGCGGTACGCAACCTCGATCGTGAGTTTATTATCGATATCGAAAAGCAGATCGGGTACGAAGAGTCCTTCCGCAGCACCACGGTCGCTGCCTGGAATCTTTTTTATTCGTCCTCCCGCCGAGATATCGAAAGCGATAAAGCCGCTCTCCTTCTCGTATGCAATAACAGGACGATCTTCGCGCTCCGCCGGCCGATCCGCCTTGCCGAGGAATTCCTTCTGGAGTCTTTCGAGGAGAAAACGTTGACGCGGACTCAGAACCGGCGCCGCTTCACGCCCGGCCGCCTCAGTTATATGCTCGACATACCTCTCTACATCCCGGCGGTAATAGGGCGTCGTCGGTTCGAGGCTCACGAACCCGAGGAGCTCGAATTTTCGAAGGGCTGGATAGACCCAGCTGTCCGGAGCGAGCCGCTCATTCGACGCCGCCAGAGGAACGGCCGCCGCCAGCAGAAAAAATCCGGAAAGGATCACTCCTCCCGGATACCATATCCGATGTTTCAAATGCCTCATCCAGTTATTCGATCATCCGCTTCAGATGCCATCGGCTCCTTCATAGCCTTCGCCATTCGCAACCGCCGCCATCCGATAGCACTCACGCGCCTTCCGCTTGTCATCCTGCTTCTCGTAACTGATCCCGAGACCGAAGTAGACTTTGGCATCGCCCGGATTGATCTCGGCAACCCGTTTGTAATACTCGACCGCTTCCCTCGGTTGCTCCATCTTGTTGAAGCACTCTCCGATATAGTAGAGTATGGAAGAATTCCCGGGGTTGAGTTTCGATGCATGTAAGAGATACTTGATCGCCTTCGGGTACACTCCCTTTCGATAGTAGAGCAGACCGAGATAATACTGCGCGTTGACATTGTCCGACTCGATTTTGAGGATCTTCTTGAACTCCTCCTTGGCTTCGTCGTACCGCCCTTCCTTCATCAACGCGACCCCGAGGTTGTTGAAACCCTCAACGCTCGATGAATCGAGCTCCAGTCCGATACGGAATTCCTTTATTGCCTGCTCACTGTCCCCTCTGTCGCCGTAGAGCGCTCCGAGATTGAAATGGGCTTCGGCACTCTTGGGGTTGTATTGTACCGCTTTGCGAAACTGCTGAAGCGCAGCGCTCTTCTTGTCGTTCAGATCGAGTATGTATCCGAGATTGGTATATGATTTCGAATGAGTAGGATCCAGTTCGATCGCCTTTCTGTACTGCTCCTCCGACTCTTCGAACTGGTGGTTCTTCATGTATGCCACGCCGAGACGATAGTAGCATTCGGGATTCTCGGGTTCTTTCTTTATCGATTCCATGTGAAGCTTTATAGCTCCCTTGAAGTTGCCCCGTATCTCGAGAAGCCTTCCCATCCGATACGTCGGCAGGGCGAGCGTGGCATTCAGCTCGCTGAGTTTGCGGTATCCCTCGAACGAGAGCTCATACCTCCCTATCTGCTCGAGCAAGTTGCATGTCTCGTGAATGATCGTCTCATCGGCATCAGGGTGCTCGAGTATCGCCGAAAGCACTGCCTCGGCATTGTTTGTATTTTTTCGCTTGAGGTGATGGCGGGCGAGCTCGAGGATCTCATATATTCTTGCCTCTCCCCGTTTGAACTTCTTGTGCAGGCGAGCCAGCTCCCGGCTTTCCTCTTTGGTTTCCCCTCTCGCAAGTTCGAGAAATTTATCCCAGTTGAGACCCATCACTTAAATCCCTCCAACAGGAAGCTTCCGTAACACCCTTGCCAACCGTAGGCTAGCCCATTGATTTCCGATGTGTCAAGATTAATTTACCGATCGTGCGTCCAGGCCTATCCGTGCTGTTGCTTGAATGAAACGGTGGCAGGTAGAGGTCGGGAAATCAGTAGCGCCGACGCATCATGTACGGCGAATAGCGGCTCTGACTGTACTGGAATCTGAGGAGAAACGTGTCATTCGGCTTGTATGTCAAATCGATGTTCGGCAAGAATAATCCAGGGCTCGCATATGCTTCGCCCCCCGTCATCATCGATCCGACACCCACATCCCAATGCAGGGTGAGAGACCTGCTCAATTTCAAAGCGAAGTGTCCGAGGTAGTATCCCATGCCGAAGGAGCCGTAATTGTTCGATGAAGAATATGAAAAACCGACGGAACTGTGAAACTCGAGGCCCCGTATGTGCAAAAAACTCGGCGTCAGCTGAGGATTGAGATAGCTTTCGAAAACGCTCTGTTCCTCGATCGTGTCTTGCCCGACGATCGAAACGGGAACGAGGAAGAAGATGAAGATGGTGATAAGAACACCGTACAACTTCATGCTACGCCCGAATCTCACTGCGCTGACCGAGGAGCTCCCGTATCTTCGATTTCAGAGGATCCAGATCAACAGATTTGACGATGTAGGCATCGGCCGCCCACGTCTTGAAATCATCCTTGTAGACGGAATAGGCCGAATTGATGATAACGGGTAACTCCTTGCGGCGCTGTGCCAATTCATTTAAACAGTCGATGCCGCTCTCTTCTCCCAGTTTCAAATCGAGGATCACGAGATCCGGTGATTCCTGTTCGATGATACGGAACACTTCATTCATATCAGATGCGGAAACCGTATCGTAACCCTCGTTTCGCAACTCCTCACTATAGAGTTTTCGTACGTTCACCTCGTCATCGACTATCAGGATCTTTGCCATCTTCCACTCCTTGGCGGTATAACACGGTGCACCCGAAGAGCCTATAGTTCCATATTGTCAGGAAACTCATACTACGTCAAGCACTTTCAGCAGGCGATCAGTGGGACTCGATCTTGACCTCGAGGATGACCTTGACCGGTATTTCCTTGTCGATTTCGCTCTTTGATATCCGAACGGGAACACGAATCACCTTCTCGAGCGGTTTCGGCGCGTCGGCGACTTCCACGGCCGTTTCTTCCCGGGATTTCGAAGGCTTTGTCTTCTTGCCTAACTTATCGAGCGGATCGCTTATTATTTCCATATTCTCCTGGGGATCAACCGTTTCCTTTTGCTCTTCGTTATTCAAATCCACCAGATGGCCGTAATCCTCGTATCCGTCCCTCGTAGCGCCGAGGTTCACACCCTCGTGAGACTGTTCCTTCTCCTTGAGAACGTTATCGACAAACTCAGAGACAGACTCGTGCTCCTCTTCTCTCTTCTCTGCATGTATTAAAGACTCGCTCTCGCCTGTCTCTGAGTCACGTAAACGAGACTTTCCCTTTGCAACCACCTCGGCACAAACCGATGAATTATCCGAGGTGCTCTTCGATTTGCTTTCGCTGCCAATTTCCCTGAGCTCTTCCTGCATTTTCATGAATACGAGGCGCGCGACCTCCTCGAAGGTCTCATAAACTCCGTCACCGTTCGTAGCGATGCCTTCGAATGTGGGAACTTTGAATGTGTTCAATTCCTTTTCCATCATTTTCGCGTCCAGGCAGTTTGGCAGGTCACGCTTGTTGAATTGGAGCACCCATGGGATGCTCTTGAGAGTCAATCCGAGATCGTTGAGATTATCCTCGAGGTTCTGAATGCTTTCCTTGTTGCCTTCCATTTTCTCGGGCGCCGAATCCGAGACAAAAACGAGTGCATCGACACCCTTGAGCACCAGCTTCCTCGTGGCGTTGTAGTACACCTGCCCCGGTACGGTATAGAGGAGAAATCGCATTTTGAATCCGTTGATCTCACCGACATCTATTGGCAGAAAATCGAAAAACAGGGTTCGATCGGTGCGCGTCTTCATCGAGATCATCTTGCCCTTGTTCTCCTTGGGCAGCTTTGAATACATGAATTCGAGGTTTGTCGTCTTGCCACTGAGGCCGGGCCCGTAGTAGACGATCTTTATATTGATTTCACCGCCGGCATAATTTATTACAGCCATCTTCCTCTGCTCTCCTTTGCTTCGGCCGGGGTGTCCCTTCCTTCCCTCGCGCTCTCTCGATGCACAGACAAGGAAACAGTCGCTTCAAGCAGGCTAACGTTACTCGAGTTAGGGTGTTCACTAAACGTTACCTGACGGAAGTGCCCACCCCGGCAGTAACGACTTTCCGCAAGGAGTGTGCCACGGGCCCGAGGCGACGCTCTTTTTTATCTGATTATATTTCAAGTGGTTATATCAGTTGAAGGCATAAAAAAGCAAGCCTTCCCGAGATAATGAGAGGGAATCGATGAAATGTGCAATCATCTATTGCTGGAGCTGCTACGAATCGCCTGCCGAGTTATCTCAATCGGGCGGACAGAGGGCGCCGCTGCAATCGAGGAAGAGATCGATCGCGCTCCCATCGCTGACAGAGACCGATTCCGTCCAGCAGAAATACTTTCCCTCATCAGCGAGGATGGCATTGCTGTGAACGTAAACCGAATACGATCCCGCGGGAATCTCGATAAGCGCAGGCTCCTCGCTCGATACTCTGCCCCAATACTCGTCATTGATGAAAACAGAGGCGGGAAATGACACGCAGTTGCTGAATCTCAACCAGACACCGGTTGCCTGCTGCTCAACGACCTTGTCCTCACAACTCGTGAAAACGCCCGTAATGAGGATCAGGATAATCGCCAACACACCGATCCGCTTCATAAAAACCTCCTTGGCCCGTTCATATGCGAAAGCGCTCCTCTTGTCAAGGATCGGCTAAATTCTCACATTAGAAAATAACAAATCAGGAATTGTCAAACAACAGAAAAATGGGCGGGTTATGAGGATAGTTTCTCACCGCACCACGGACAGTACCGATGAAGGGTGTTCACCTGTTTGCCGCATTCAGAGCATATGATGCTGTCTTCATTTCTTCCGTCGAGATTGAATCCGAGCGGATCGCGTCTGAGTTCCTTCAGCCTGTCATAGAGCTCCTGGGCCTTGGCCAGAACAAACTCGTATTTGCCCTTGTCGCAATGAACCACGATTTTCGGATACAGCTCCCCACCCTCTATCCTGACATCATCAATCGTGCAAAAATCGATGGAAAGATCCTTGATGCCGAATGATGCCTCGATATTGGATACCTGGAAGTTGATATGCCTGTCGGTAAGCTCCAGAATTCCGCGCGCGGCAATGAGCCTACTCACATAGTATATCGCTTTTTGCATGAAAATCGTTTTTTCACTTGATATGTGCAATCCCTATCCTCCGTGGAGCAATTTACGAATGCTGCTGCCAGAATTGTGCCACTTTAAGATTCTTGACAATAAATTGCTTCGGTCATATTCTCCTACAAATCGTGACTGGACTTGGTAAAATCAGCTTTACGCTGGCGGCTGTCGTCCTTGATCTGCTACCCATGCGTGTACGCACGTGCATAGCAGATGCTTCCGGTGCCTTGCTTTATGCGCTCGTGCCGGCCTGGAGGCGCAACATTCGGGAGAACCTCTCACGTATCGGTGTCGAGGCTTCAAAGGAAGTTGTGCTCGGTATCTTGAAGAACCATTCGATGAACATAATGGATATGTTCGCCTCCTCACGGTGGCGGACGCCGGAAATACAGAAGAAATTCACCTTCGAGGGAAAGGAGGTGCTCGATGACGCGCTCGCCGAGGGAAAGGGCGTCATAGCGGTTACCGCGCACATCGGAAACTGGGAACTCGCCGCGCTCTACCTGAGCTCTCTCGGATATAACCTCCACATCGTAGCGGGAGTTCAGCTGAACCGGGTTTTGAGTGAAGCGGTCAAGGAGGCGAAGGAAAAGTGGGGCATAGAAGTAATCAACCCGAAGCACTCATACCGGCGATTGTTCAAAGCACTCGCCTCGAACGGCATTGTGGTGCTGCTCGTCGACGGAGACATTTACATCGGTAGCGCTAAAATCGATTTCTTCGGCCAACAAGCCACGATGCCAAGAGGACCGGTGCAGCTCGGCCGCAGAAGCGGCGCTCCGGTCATCGGAGGATACTGCAGGCGCATGCCGGGGGACCGCTACCGGGTTCACCTCGAAGAGGTGCTCTCGGGAAAAGAGGCCGCTTCGCTTCCGGAAAAGGAGGCGCTCAGACGGCTGTACCGCCCCGTTGAACGGTTTATCAGGGACAACGGCGATCAATGGTGCATCTTTCGCCGATTATGGGGAGCATGATTTGAATATCGGCATCGTCACACAATCGTACTACCCGAGACCGGGGGGAGTCGCGGAAGTCGTACATCATACCGCATGGGTGCTCTCGCAGCGCGGCCATAACGTCAAGATCATCACCACCAATTACAGCGCAAAAATGGATAGCGATCCGAATATAATCCGGATCGGAAGGAACCTGCTCATACCGAACAACGGCGCATGGGCCAATGTTACGGCCGGATTCGGACTTGCCTCACAGCTCGAGGAGATATTCCAACGAGAGGCGTTCGATATCATTCAGATACACTGCCCCCTGACCCCGACATTGCCCCTGCTCACATTCAATGCGGCCCGCGAGGGGCAAAAGATCGTCGGCTCTTTTCATGCCGCAGCGGAAAGCCATTTGGGTTATTCGATCTTTCGGCGGCAGCTTCGCTCGAGAGTCGAGCGGCTCGATGCGCGGGTCGCCGTGTCGGAGGCTGCAATGAAGTTTGCAAGTCGTTATTTTCCGGGAAATTATGATATTGTTCCGAACGGGATCGACTGTGAGCGGTTCCACCCCGACGTTCCTCCCGTCGAAGAGCTGACCGACGATTGCCTCAATCTGCTCTACGTCGGCAGACGGGATCGGAGAAAGGGTCTCACCTACCTATACCGGGCTCTGCCGCTCGTCCAGAAGAGACTCGGCCGCAAGATCCGGCTGATTCTCGTCGGCGACGGAATGCTGGGTGGGCGGTTGATACCGAAACCTCTCTTTCTCGGCGGCGCCGAGATCGTCACCATCGGACGCGTTTCACCGGAGATGCTCCCCCGATACTACGCCTCCGCAGATATCCACTGCTCGCCGGCGATCGGCAGGGAGAGTTTCGGCATCGTGCTCCTCGAGGCGATGGCGTCGGGAATACCGGTTATCGCGAGTGATATTCCCGGCTTTCGCAGCGTCGTCTCGCCCGGACGCGAGGGATTCTTGGTTGCACCGCGCAGCACCGAACGTCTCGCCGAAGCAATTCTGGCCATGGGGACAGATTCGCGGCTGAGATCCGAGCTCGGATCTCGGGGCAGGGAAAAGGCTCTGCAGTACCATTGGCCGATCGTCACCGATAAGCTCGAAGGGATTTTTTACCGAATTACCGGTATGCGGCCGGCGCGCCCGGCGCCCGCATACCAATCTGCAGGATGACATCACGGAATAATCAAACGCCGCACTTGCCCGCCTACCTCTTTATCATGTTCTGGCTCGCTCAGGCGATATCGCTCTTCGGTGACCGGCTCAACAACTTCTCTCTTCTCGCGCTGATAAACGAATTCTCCCCGGACCCCGCACTGACACTCTCCAAGATCTACCTATTCATGTTCCTGCCGATCTATACGCTCTCGCCCTTGATCGGCGCCGTCCTCGACCGGCTCAACAAACGCTGGGTTCTCGTCATCACCGATATTTTCAGGGGCGCAATCGTCTTCTTGATACCGCCGCTCTTCATACGATCGGGTAGCTTTGCACCGATAATGGGCATCGTCTTTCTCTCCACGACGGGAAACCTCTTCTTTCTGCCCGCCAAGTCGAGTCTCATACCTGAGCTCGTCGACCGGGAGCGCCTCGTGCGGGTAAACTCCCTGCTCTGGGCCGCGGGAATCGCGGGCGTTATCGGCGGTTTTCTCGGCGGCGGTCTCATCTACGACTATGTCTCATGGGAATCATGCTTCTACATAGACGGGGCCACCTATATCCTGTCGGCCGCTCTCCTTCTCGGGATAGCGCTTCACCGCGGCCCGGCCCGGCACACCGAGGTGCACGACGTAGAACACCCGACGATAGTCTCGTCGATCGTCACAGGAGTACGGGCGATACGGCACACACGCGGAATCATGCGCTTCCTCGGAATCCAGATGCTTATCTTTTTCGGGGCCGGGGGATTCAGTGTTCTCGCGCTCGAGCTGATAAATGAGGTTTCACCGCCGGGGAGCTCTCTGGGCATCAGCGTTGCGGGCCTCGCGGTGGGGCTCGGAATGGGCATCGGCTCGTTGCTTGTAAACAAAGTTCCCGAAGGCAGTTACAGGCGTGCTGAGATTGTTTTCATCTTTCTTTTCGCGCCAGCTGCGGTGCTGTTGGCCGCCGAAAAGAGTCTCGTCACAATAGGTATAGGCGCTCTGGCCGGCGGATTCTGCGCAGCGCCCCTCGTTATTCTCTCCGAGGCGGAGCTCCAGAAAAATACCCCGCAGGAGTTGCGCGGTCGTGTATTTTCCTTTCGCGAGATCTTGACGCGCACCTGCTTTCTTGCTTCGGCGTTCATCTTCAGCGCGGCGGGCCGCCATGCAGACAATGGAACACTGATCATTCTGCTTGGTCTCGTTCTTGCATCGACAGGAATAATTTGGATGAGAGCAATGGATAGAAGAGATAAGCACTTGTAACATCATCTGAGGGGTCAGGATGCAGATCACGGAAAAAATTCTCAAAGAGGTATTTCACAGGCTCCTGAACACGGAGCCAAAACAGGAAGTGCTCGAAAAGCTGCAGGGAATCATCGATGGGATAATGGATAAATTCCAGGAGACCTTCAAGCTCGATACGATCCAGCGCCAGAACACTTTCAGGGCGATTATCTGCAGCATGTTCGTGCACGGATGGGGACTGGGAATGCATCCGTACAACAATCCCAACAAGAATCTCGATGGAAGAGAGATAGAGGTACGTGTCAGCAAGGACATTCTGCTGCCGCTCGAGTATGTAAAGGCTCTGCGATACGTGAAGAAGGACGAGCAGGGGAGGGTGAAGCAGGTACTCTTCGAGCCCGATCAGAATCAGCGCGTCAGGCGCCATATAGACACGTTGCTCGACAAGATTGCCAAGGAAAAGTGGGGAGAACAGTAACGCCTCACTGGTGCGTGAAGGGATTGATCTTCTTCATTTCTATGATCCGACCACCCTTCTTGAATTCAACGCCGTCCATGAGTTCCCTGATAAGGTAGAGTCCTCGTCCGGACCCCTTGTAGACATTATCACTCTCGGTCGGATCGCTCTGATCCTCGGGCTCGAAACCTTCGCCCTGGTCCTCCACCTGAATGACAATACGATGAAAGCTGATGTAGATCCTGATATGGACCTTCAGGTCCTCCTTCTTCTTGTTGCCGTGTATGATCGCGTTGCTCAGCGACTCGTCCATGACCATAGGCAGATTCACTTTGCTATCCTCGGGCGGGAATCCGAATTCGGCGGTGAGAAACGATACGAGCCGATTAACGCCCAGTATTCTCGACAGCCTGCTCGGAATGAGGAAATCGAGACGAACCTGTCCTTCTTCGATCAGATCGTTGCTCCTCGGGAAGGGAATCTCATCATCCCGGCGGCCGTTGATCACATGCTGCACATCAGCGCGGCTCAACGGCGGGTGAAAGATCCCGCTGACACCGAGTGAGAGGAATGCAAGGTAATCACGCTCGCTGCATTCCTCCGTGATGATGTAAATCGGCGAATCGATCTTGGCGAGACGGATCTCCCTCGTTCGGGCTACGTCGAGTGTTCGTGCGGGCAGGAAGAGAAGGATGACCGGAACTTCGTCTTCGAGAGACTTTATCCCTCTGATGAATTTGCGATAGCTCTTGTAGATATTGGGAATTACATTCTCGGGCAACCGAATGTCCGAAAAGAATTCGGCGTGCAGATCCGGCTGCAGGTTCAGTATATACAGCGAGGTCTGTTTCACATCAAACGTTAAACGTTAGAATACTTTTTGGCCGTCGGCGAGAATTTCGTTAAGTGCTTCACGGAAATAATCGCTCGACTCGACCAGGTCAGGACCGACCTTCTCTTTGTACGTTTCCCACGACTTCTTGATCTCGGAACCGAGGACCGCCATGAGATCGCCGTTGGCAAGTCCCTGATCCCGCTTCTCGCGGTTGTACACGAGAATATCACTCACGAAGACACGCGCCAACCGCTTGACCCGTTCCATCTTCTTTCGAACTTCCGGGCTCTCGAATGCATCCGGTTTCGTTTCGGCGGCCGCCATCTCATCGGAGATCTCGATTTCCTTCTCGACGGGCGCAGCCACCGTTTCGGTTGCATAGCCCGATCTCGGCTGCCCCATCGCAGCCCATTCACCCTTCGGCGTTTCCGCCACCGGTGATTCATCCGCAAATTCACTCGAGGATACCTCGAAGATCGACTCGGGTGCTGCAGTGTTGAGCCGCCAGACGAAGCGGCACTTCGGGCAGCGCACGCGTATGCCGATCTCGGGCACCTTTTCGTCTGCCAGCAGGTATTTCGTTGTGCATCCGTCGCATGTGACGATCATTATGCTCGCTCCTTACCAGCAGGGGAGAGACGGCTTCTCTCTCAAAGCCCTAGTTCATCGGAGATGCTCTCCATCGCATCGAGAGAAATTTCAAGAAATCCGTGCAATTCAAGACCAATCTCGCTACAACTTGCAATTGCATCGCGGTTCGCCCCTGCAGCGAACCTCTTTTCCTTGAAACGCTTTCCCACGAAGGCGGCGTCCATACCCGCCAAACTCTTCGAGGGGTGCATCAACGCAGAAGCAACAATCAAGCCAGTTACCGGATCGGCGCAATATATTGCCTTGTCAAGCTTTGAGTTACATTCCGCGTGCCCCGCATGCGCCAGGATGGCGTGGTGAATCTCCGCCGGGACGTCGGCGCTTTTGAGAATATTGCAGGTAATGAAGCCGTGCTTCTCGGGCATATCCATCGTCTGCTCGTAATCGAGATCGTGGAGCAGCCCGGCGAGTGCCCAGAGCTTCTCGTCTTCCCCGAATTTCACGGCGAGCGAGCGCATGATGCTCTCGACGGCAAGCGTGTGCTTTACGAGGTTATCCTTTGTCAGATTGGAAGTTACAATTTCCCAAGCTTCTGCTCTCGATAGCAATTGCCCCTCCTATGCGAATAAGAGCCGGCTAGCCGATGTCAGCGAGTTCCATTCTTGGCTTATAATACAAGCGGAGGTACTCCGTGACAACCCTATTCTCACCGCGCTCGAGCCCGGGGTCGCGGTCGAGCAGCCGGTCGCTCTCCTCCCACGAGCGCCTTACCAGCGATTCATCACGGAGCGGGTTTATCAACCGAAACACCGGATACCCCGTCTGCCTGAATCCCCAGATCTCACCCGGTCCACGAAGTTTCAGATCTTGCTCGGCGATGCGGAAGCCGTCGTCGGTCGACGCGAAGAATGCGAGTCGTTCCATGCTCCTCTCCCCCATGCCTTCGCCGAGGACGAGGTAGCATACACCGGGCTCTCCGCTCCTCCCTACCCTGCCCCTGAGCTGATGCAGCTGGGCGAGCCCGAACCGCTCGGGATTGTTGATGACGATGATCGAGGCGTTCTGTATGTCCACCCCGACCTCTATCACCGTCGTGGTAACGAGTCCCCGTATTTCTCCGCTGCGGAACAACGCAATCGCCCTCGCCTTCTCTTCGAAACTCATCCTGCCATGGAGCAGTCCGATGGGAAACCCGGCGAACACCTCCCGCTGCAGTCTCTCATACTCGGATGTTGCAGCCATCAGGTCGCTGCGCTCGCTCTCCTGGACGAGGGGATAGAGAATAAAGGCCTGACGTCCGTCCCGAAAGGCATCCGCGACAGCCTCGTATACGCGCTCCTTCGCCTGCGGCTCGACGATCTCCGTCGTCACGCTTCGCCGTCGGGCGGGAAGTTCGTCGATGACGGCGAGATCGAGATCGCCGTAAACGGTCTGGGCGAGGCTTCTCGGAATCGGTGTCGCGGTCATAACGAGGAAGTGCGGCAGGACATCGCCCACCCCGAGGCGCGCCCGCTGTTTGACACCGAACCGGTGCTGTTCGTCAATAACGGCGAGACCGAGCTGTTTGAACGAAATGCCCTCCTGAATCAGGGCATGCGTGCCGACTATTACATCCACCCTTCCGCCGGCCAGATCGCCGTGTATCTTCTCCTTCTCGCTTCTCGTCATCGAACCGATCAGCAAAGAAACACGGATATCGAGGTCCGCCACGTACCCCCGGATCCTCTCGAAGTGCTGCTGTGCGAGTATCTCCGTCGGTACCATGAGCGCCGCCTGGTAACCGTTTGCCACGGCGATCATCATCGCCGCGATCCCGATCACCGTCTTGCCGGAGCCGACGTCACCCTGCAGCAGCATATTCAAGCCGCGCGCGGCAGAAACATCATTCTCCACGGCCCCGAGCACGCGGCGCTGGGCTGCGGTCAACTCAAAGGGAAGGGCGGCTATAAAGCGATCGACCAGGCGGCAGGGCAGTTTCATTTCGGGACGGCGCATCTTCGTGATCAGGTTGCGCTTTCTCTCCTTGAGCAGCAGGTGAAGGAAAAAAACCTCTTCGAATTTCAAGCGCTCCGTTGCACCTCGCAGGGTCTCCCAGCTATCGGGGTAGTGTATCTGACCGAATGCCTCTGCGCGCGAAGGAAATCCGAATTTTTTCAATAAGCTCGCGGGGAGATTCTCCGGTATGGATGATGCACACTTGTCGAGCGCGTTTCGAACGACCCGCCGCATCATCCGCTGTGAGATGCCGGCGGTAAGCGGGTAGACGGGCACGATCCTCCCCGTATGCAGCAGCGACTCATCGAGCTCGCCCGATACGATCTCGTAATCGGGAGCTATTATCTGTCTCTGCCCCCGGTAGATGGTAAGCGCCCCGCTCGCGATGATCCTCGCGCCCTGTTTGAACTGTTTCTCGAGGTAGGGCTGATTGAAGAATATCAGGTTCACGATCCCCGTCTCGTCCCCTGCGGCCACCGTCACGATACTCCGCCCCCGGTGCAGTCTCCGCAGACTGGTGGCGAGAACACGCGCGACAAAGGTCGCGGTGGTTCCCGCGGCCAGACCGGATATCTTCACGAAATCGCTTCGATCGTAGTAGTTGCGCGGGAAGTGCGAGATGCAGTCCTCGACCGTTTCGATGCCGAGCCTCTCGAGCAGCACCTGACGCGACGGGCCGACCCCCTTGACAAACTGGCTGCTCTCGAGCAATACGGGCTTCTTTTTGAATCGATCTTCCATAAATGACTTGCCAATGGTGAAACAATGGCTTACATTATAACAACTTCAGGTCGCCCAAGGAGAACGAATATGAGCAGGCAGTGCACAATCTGCGGGAAAAAACCGATTACCGGTAACAACGTCAGCCACGCGCACAATCTGACGAAGCGGCGCTGGCTGCCCAACCTCCAGAAAATCAGGATAGAGGTGGGCGGCAAGAAGCGAAAAGCCTACGTCTGCACGAGCTGCATCAAGAGCGGGGCCGCTAAAAAGGCCCTGTAATCACCTCGCTTTCAAATCTTCTTTAATAATCGATACGTATATGCCGCGCGCACTCAATCCCCATCGAGAATGAGACGCTTATAGCGGGCGGCGAGTATTTCGCGCGTTACCGGTCCCTCTATTATATCCCAGGGCAGGGGTCCTTTCATGCCTCTCTCTTCGTGCACAAAAGAGAGATCGACCCCTTCGCTGCTCATCGCTTTCTTCCAGGATACACCGCTGGTGATATGACGAACGATGCCGTAGCCGACCTTTTCATCACCGAGCGAAAGCACCGCCTGTCTCATCGCCGAACGCACCGTTTTCGTCTTTACCAAGAGGCCCAGATTCCCGCACATGTTCCTCACGTGTTTCAATCGTGCCTCGAGTTCGTTTTGCGCGGGCATGGGGTAGAACTGCAGAGGCGTCCATGCCTTGGGCACCACGATATTCACATGCACGCTGCAGGTTCGTCCGTGAATCGAGCTCTTGAAGCGTTTTAGGAACCGCATCGTCTCTGCGGAAGATTCGGGCCCCTCGCCCGGGCACCCGGCGAGCAGATAAAGATTGAAGTGACGTATCCCCGCTTGCTCGAGGCGTGACGCGGCATCGAAATATATTTCATCCGGAACCCGCTTGCCGAGCCGGTAGCGTACCCGTTCGCTGCCCGATTCCGGCGCGAGACTCACGCTCCGCGTCCCGGCGGAAGCTATCGCAGCGATCGCCGCACACCCAAGATCATTCACCCGAAGCGAACTGAAGGAAACGGAGATACCCTGCCCGGTAACGGACCGTACGATATCTTCGAAATCCGGATGAGCGGCAACCGCCGTGCTCACGAGTCCTACCTTCTCTACCGGTATTCGCGACGCCGACGAGACGAGGCTCGTGATTCGTTCGGCGGAGACATGGCGAAAAGGACCGCAGAGGCTCCGCGCGAGGCAGAAGTGGCACGCCCCCGGGCATCCCCTTCCGATTTCCATGAGGAGCGTGTCGCCGAATATCGTGTCCGGCGTCACAACGGCGGACCGCGGGAACCGATCGTCGAGCGCCGCCCTCGGTGAGAAACGCGGTTTGATTTTCTGCAAGGCCGGCACGTACACTCCCGGCACGTGAGCGAGACCCTCGAGAAATTCCGACGGATCGGAGCGATCGTAATCGGGTATGCGCGTTATGATCTCCCCGAGCGGATTTTCGCCTTCGCCGAGAACCGCCGCGTCCACGATGCCTGCGAGCGGCATCGGATTGCCGCTGACGGCCGCACCGCCCGCGATGACGATAGGTAATCCCGAGCGTTTGCTTCGCAGCGGTTCGATCCCCGCATTTCCTAGAATCCGGACCAGACCGACGTAGTCCTCTTCGTAGGAAATCGAAAAGAGCAGGATCGCTGCGGCCGAGATACCCGATCCCGTCTCGACGGTGAACGGGGCCGTATCGGCGAAGAACCGCTCCACATCGAGGTCCGGTGTTTCACGCAATGTATGAAAGAGGAAGTGAAATCCGAGATTGGACATTGCCACCCGGTACGGAGCGGGGAACCCGCAGAACACCTTCAAACCCCGCCGCCGCGCAACCGGATAACGCGTCAGGTACCTTTCTGAAGCCATCAGTGAACGCGCATATTTCTTTGAATGTTTTGGAATCAAGGAGGCCTCTTCAGGAGCTCGACGGGGAATCGAGGTCGAGCGGACCCCTGCCGAGAAGGTTTCGGGCCACGACATCCTCCGGGTCAATCTCGAGCAACTTGCGCAGCACGGCTTCCGCTTCATCCTCGAGTCCCTTCTTTCGAAGCGTGAGCGCCAGAGAGAGAAAGGCGCCGCCGTACTCCGCATTCACTCCGAGACTCTTGCGGTACTGCTCCTCCGCCGCGTCGAGCTCGCCCTTGTAGAACTTGATATCACCCATAATCTTGTAGAGATCGGCAAAGACCTCATTCTGCGGTTCGAGGATCTCCTCTGCCTTCTCGTAATTGCCGTTTCGAACCATGATGACGGCAAGCTTCTCCTTCGCTCTCAGGAAACGGGGATTGACCTCGAGTGCTTTCTTGAAATAATCCTCCGCCGCCCCGAGATCTCCCATTTTCATATAGACCTCGCCGATGAAGTAAAGGACATCGGCGCTCTCGCCTCCCGCCTTGACGATGTCGCCGAGAACAACCATCGCCTCCTCGAGGTTGCCCTCTCTCAGGTGCACGAGGGCGAGGCTGATGTTGGCGGCACTCATGTTCTCGGCGCCGTTCATCGCCTCGGTGAGATAGGAAATCGCCCTCTCCCTCTCACCCTGTGCATAGAGAAGGAGGCCGTAATAGTACAGCGCCTTCCGGTACTGCGGGGAAAGCTCGATCGAGCTTTCGAGTGCGATGCGAGCTCTATCGAGATCGCCCAGATGAAAAAGTGTCGCCCCGTAGAAGCACTGCAAGTCGGCGTATCCGGGCCGTTCCTCGACCGCTCTCTCGAAGTACCCAAGCGCCCGGTTGTATTTCTTCTCGTCGAGATAGGCTATCCCCAGGTAGAAGCGCGCTTCGGTATAATTCGGATTGATCTCGATGGCTCCCTCGAGCTCCTCGCGGGCCTTGGCGTGCTCGGCGTTGCGCAGGTAGGCCATTCCCAGCTTGAAGCGCATATCGGCGTAATCGGGGTGCAGGCGGACAGCTTCGGACAGAGCCTGAATAGCGCGGTCGAAATTGCCGGTGTTGAAGGCCTCGACACCTTCCTTCACGCACGAATCGAAATCCGAATCGGCAGTGATGAGCTTCTTGAGCTGGGAAAGGGGCGGAATATCCGTCTCCTTGCCGCACAGATGACAGCTCAGGAACTTGCTGATGGGACTCGGCATATCCGCACCGATCTCGAGCGCTTTCTCGAAATGGCCGTCCGCCTCCTCCTTGCTGCCCTTCTCGTAGAGAACGATCCCGAGATAACAGAAGGCTTCGAAATAGCTGTTGTTGTATTCTATCGCACGGCGGAGCAATGCCTCCGCTTTTTCGACGTTGCCGAGCTGGTGGTGAATCACCCCCATCCGGTAATACAGATCGGGATACGTAGGATTCTCTTCGAGAGCCTTGTCGAAGTGCAGCAGCGCACCCTCCAGATCACCCGAATGAAATTTCGCGGCCCCTATGTGCGCGTGAGATTCCGCCGCGTAAAACATGCCGAGCGCGTACGTGGGATCGCTCCGGCCGACCTTTTGTATCGCCTTCTCGAGCGATGCGACCGCCTGTTCGTACTTCCCTTCGTTGAAGTACTTGATCCCCAGCTCGTACTCGGGATTCTTTTCGAGACCGAAGAGCTTTCCCCAGAGCGACAAAAGCGGCTCCTTTGAATCAGTCCAGCTGCTTCCTCAGGAACGTGGGAATATCGAGGTTCTGATCCCGGTAGCTTCTCGCACCGACTGTTTCGACACCTATCTCGGCAAAATTATCCAGCCTTCCGGCGCCACTAGCTTCTTCGATCGCTTCGATATTGAATGTCGCGGGCTTGATCGTTTCCGCCTTGAACGAAGGTATTACTTCCCGTTCATGGGGCTCGAATCCGGTTGCGATGAGGGTGACATGGAACTCGTCCGCCTTGGAATCATTAATGACGGCCCCGAAAATGACATTTGCATCCTCTCCCGCCTCTTCGCTGATGATCGCCGTGGCGCTCGACACCTCGTGAAGCGTCAAACGCTCATCGCCGGTTATATTGATGAGCACTCCCTTTGCGCCTTTTATCGAAACATCATCGAGGAGAGGGCTGTTCAGGGCCATGTGCGCCGCTTCCGAAGCCCTGTTCTCGCCTTTCGCGAGTCCGCTCCCCATGAGCGCTTCTCCCATGCCGCTCATAATAGAGCGCACGTCAGCAAAGTCAAGGTTTATGAGACCCGGTCTCATGATCAGGTCGGATATGCCCTTGGTGGCGTGGTTGAGTATCTCATCGGCCTTCGAAAAGGCCTCGACGAGCGGTGTTTCCTTCGGAACGAAGGAAAGGAGCTTGTCATTCTGGATGACGATAAGCGTATCGACCTCCTGTTTGAGCGCCGAAAGCCCCTCGAGCGCCTGCCGGTCGCGCCGCTTCCCCTCGAAGGAAAACGGTCTCGTAATGATGCCGACCGTGAGCGCCCCGCGCTCCCTCGCCATGCGCGCGATTATCGGACTCGCCCCGGTACCCGTGCCGCCACCCATACCGGCGGTAATAAAGACCATGTCGGATCCCTCGAGGAGATCACCCACGAGGTCGCCGTCTTCCTCGATCGCCCGGCAGCCGATCTCGGGATTCCCTCCCGAGCCGAGCCCCTTGGTCAGCCGTGCGCCGACCTGCACTTTCTTGTGAGCCATCGACAGCTCGAGCACCTGGGCATCGGTATTCACGGCGATGAACTCGACACCCTGGAGCCCCGAGGATATCATCCGGTTAATGGCGTTTCCGCCGGCGCCGCCCACCCCGATAACCTTCAATCGAGCCAGCTCCTCGAAATCATCAAACTCGAATCTCATGTTCGTCCCCTTCCTTGTCGAATAAACTCTTCAGTTTCCGGATACCCTTTTTCATCCATTTGAAATTGCCGCTGAAACGGCCCCGCGCCCCCTGCGCGAGAAATGCATCCCGCTCAAAGAGCATGAGACCGACAACGGCGCTCGCCTCCTCACCACACGCCATTTCGGAGAGCCCGTCGAGCTCGTGTGGTACTGCGCCCCTCGCGGGAAGATCGAATACCTGCTCTGCAACACCCTCCATGCCGTGTATCCGTGATCCCCCGCCGGTGAGAACGATGCCGCCCCCGAGCATCCGGTAGAAGGGATCGGAGCTTACCGCCTCTTTCACGTGGGCGCAGATTTCCTCGCACCGCGGTTCGATGATGGCGGCGATAATCTGTAACCGCACCATCTTGCCCGCGCGTCCGCCCATGCCGGGCACCTCGACGGTTCTGTGCTCGTCGGCAAGCGATGCGAGGGCGATTCCGTGCTCCTGTTTGATGACCTCGGCCACCGAGGAAGGCGTGCGCAATCCGATCGAGAGATCGTTCGTGATATTCGCTCCGCCGAGCGCCACGGCGCCGCTGGCGCGAGCACATCCGCCGTGATAGAGCGCATAGCCCGTTACGCTTCCGCCGATATCGACGAGAAGGCATCCCCTGGTCATCTCTTCTTCGGTGAGCACGGCTCGTGCTGTTGCAATCGGCTCGAAAACGAAATCGATCACATCGAGATCGGCCCGCCTCAATACCTTTTCCAGATTCTCGATCGGCATGCTGAGACCTGTTACGATGTGCACGTCCGCTTCGAGCCGCATAGCCGACATTCCGACGGGATCCTTGATGCCCTCCTGATTATCGACCACGAAGTCCTGAGGCATCGAGTGAATGATCTCACGGTTTGACGGCAGGGTTATGCCGGCCGCGGCTTCCGTTACCCGCTCAACGTCACTTGCGTTCACTTCCCGCCGGTGAGTCGGTATTGCGATCACGCCGCGGCTGTTGAAACTCTTGATGTACGTGCCGGAAACGCCGGCGCAGACGCCTCTGATCTCGACGCCCGCCATTTTCTCAGCCTCCATCATTGTAACCCGGACACACTCGGCGGCCCGCTCGATGTTCGTGACGGCGCCCTTGTTGATCCCTTCGGAAGGGCACTTCCCCGCGCCGATGATCCGCAGGTCCCCGTCCTGCCCAAGCTCGCCGATAAGAACAGACACTTTCGTCGTACCTAAATCAATACCAACTATAAAGTCAGAGGTCATTTGAGAGACACTCACCCCCTTCTCCGGTGTCTAACGTACGACCACCTGGCGGTCGAATCGAAGATCGACGAGCTCCGGGAAACGGCCGTCGTCCTCGAGCGAACCGTAGACCGCCTTGAACTTTCGAACCTTTTCTTCATAATTGTCCTCACCCATACGGACAAGCGTGCCCGTCCCCATCCACACCAGTATGATCTCCTCGCGCTCGCAATGGATCTCGGAGAGATGCTCCGCGGGAGAGAATCCGAATGATTTGAGCAGCTGCAATACACCGACTGCTTTCTTGAGGTTTTTCTTTCCGGCCGACGATTCGAATTCATCACGGGCGATACCGGTGATAATCGGAAGATCTATGTCGCCTCTGGTCCGGGACCCGCCGCGAATGATAACCCCTTCTTCATCCACCTCGTACATGCCACCGGCGGCGGCTACGATGGCCACCGGCTTTCGCTCGATTACGTAACAGTCGATCCGGTGAAAGGGCTTCCTTCGAAACTCGACATCGCGTATCTCGGGGAATCCCTGCAGCCGCTCTCGCACTTTCGAGAGCGAAACGGTGAAGAGATTACTGCCGAGCATATCCGCTGTTACCGTTCTGAGCGTATCGACCGGGAGGTTGCCGCTGCCGAACAGCCGGACCTCCTTCACGGAGAAGACACCGGTGAACAGAACGACGTAGAGTCCGAACAGAACGAGTGCCGCAATCGGCCCCGGCAAGACGCGAACGAAAAGGCTTCTCCTGACTTTCTTTTTCTTCTTCCTGGCCATCTTTCTCTTGCCGGTGAGTTTGAGCATGTTCGCCTACTTCTTCCTCTCTTCGAGAAGCTCCTCGGCGAGTTTCCATATGTTGCCCGCTCCGAGCGTCATTACGAGGTCGCCCGATCTGATGTTCGCGCCGACCGCTTCTCGGAGATCGTCCCAAGTGGGCAGATAATTGACTTTTGCGGAACCGCCCCGCAGAGCGGCACGGTATACGAGATCGCCGCTCACGCCGGGAATGGGATGTTCCCCGGCGGGATAGATATCCGTGATGAAAACCTCATCCGCTCCCTTGAAGCAGCTTTCGAAGCGCTCGTGGAGGTCCCTCGTTCTCGTATAGCGATGCGGCTGAAACACGACAACGAGCCTCCGCTCGTAGGTTTCCCGCGCGGCCTCGATCGTTGCCGTCACCTCGGTCGGATGATGAGCGTAATCATCGATGAAGAGGATTCCATCCGCCTCCCCCTTCAATTCGAAGCGCCGCGCAACGCCCTCGAAATGGGCGAACGCGGACTTCACGTGCCGAAACGGTATCCCTAGCAGATCGGCGAGCGCGCAGATGCCGAGCGAGTTCAGAACGTGATGCTTCCCCGGTATCTTCAGGAAGTATTTTCCGGCCTTCTTGCCGTCTATAATGAGCTCGAAGGACGTGCCGCCCGATCCCGTTTCCGTAATGATGCCCCGCACGTGTGCATCAGCGCCGAAACCGTACATCCGTATCCGCCGATCGATCCGCGGGACGATCGCCCGCACCAGCGGATCATCGATGCAACATATGACCGCGCCGTAAAACGGCACCCTGTTGGCGAAATTCACGAACGCATCGCTGATATTCTCGAGACCTCCGTAGAAATCGAGATGCTCGGCATCGATATTCGTGATTATCGCGAAGACGGGAGAGAGGCGTACGAATTTGCCGTCACTCTCATCCGCCTCCGCAATGAGGAATTCCCCCGCGCCGAGACGGGCGTTTGTTCTCATGCTCTTGACCCTCCCGCCGACGACGACGGTCGGATCCAATCCCGCCTCTTCGAAAACCGCCGCGGCAATTGATGTCGTCGTCGTCTTACCGTGCACGCCGGCCACCGCGATTCCGGTTCGAACGCGCATGAGCTCCCCGAGCATCTCGGTTCTCGGGATAACGGGAATCCCCGCTGCCTTCGCCGCAATGATCTCCGGATTGCTCGGACCGACCGCCGATGATACGACCACGACGTCGCTTCCCTTCACGTGCTTTTCGGAGTGGCCGTATCTGACCTTCGCCCCGAGCTTGAAGAGCCGTTCCGTCGTGGCGCCCCGCTCGATGTCGGATCCGCTCACCTTGAATCCAAGGTTCAGCAACACCTCCGCGATCCCGCTCATGCCGATACCGCCGATCCCGACGAAATGTATATGGCCCGATTTACCGAGTATCATAAGAGATACATCTTTCTTCAGTTTTCGTTTTGGCATTTACCCCCCTCCCCCCGCCGTGCCGGCCGGCATGTTATCCGGTATGTTCAACAGCGACATGATATCGTCGACGATGCGCTGCGTCGCGTCTCTGCGCGCCGCGGCACTCATCGCCGCGCTCATTTGTGATAGCCGTTCCGGATTCGAGAGAAGTGAATCGAGCGCACTCCCGAGCGTATCACCGGTCAGGGATTCGTCCTCGATCATCACCGCCCCTCCCGTCTCGACGAGCGTGCGGGCGTTGTGGATCTGATGATCGTCGGCCGCGAACGGATACGGAACGAGGATCGCCGGCAGACCGACCGCCGCGAGCTCGGAGATGCTGAGCGCGCCTGAACGAGCGAGCGCGACATCGGCCACACGGTAGGCCAGGCTGATATCGGAGATGTAGGGCGAGATGAAAATCCGCTCGGGCTCGCCCCCTAGCCGGGACACGACCCAGTCATAATCGCGGCTTCCCGTCTGCATTATAGCCTGCACCTCAGGGCGATTCTCAAGATACTCCACGGCGGCGCGGTTGAGTGTCCGCGCGCCCTGGCTCCCACCGAAAACGAGGAGAACGGGACCCTGAGGTCTGAGCCCGAATGTGGCCCGGCTCACATCGACACCGTCCACGAGGAGAATGCTTCTGAGCGGATTGCCGGTAACAACGAGGCCGGGATGATTCTTGAAGTAGCGAACCGCGCGCTCGAAGCCGAGATAGATCCGTTTCGCCCGTGATGCGAGCATCCGGTTGGTCAGGCCGGGAACCGAGTTCTGCTCCTGCAGCACGATCCGCAAACGCAGAAATACCGCGGCGAGAACCACGGCGGCGCTCGCGTACCCTCCGGAGCCGAAGACGAGATCCGGATTGAAATGGCGCAGGAGTTTCACCGCCTGAAAAAAACCGATGGCGAGGCTCATAGCGGTAAGCAGCGCACCGGGGATACCCCTTCCCCGCACACCCCGGGAGAATATGAATTTGATCTCGTATCCCTCATCCGGCACGACGCTCGCTTCCAGCCCGTTTTTTGTTCCGATAAACATCGCTTTGAAATCAGGCAGGCGTGTCCCGAGTTCCTCCGACACCGAGAGCGCCGGATATACATGCCCGCCGGTGCCTCCTCCTGCGAATATTACTCTCATATTCATCGACTTCTCGTTCGTTTCCCTCTTCCATTAACCCGTTTGGCGAAAACCCTGCTCGTGCTTCTGCGCGACGAGGTCTCTTTTACGACATGAACGGTCTCTTTTCCCTGCGACGATATGTTCAGGAGGATACCGATGCCGGCAAGTGATGTGATGAGCGACGATCCTCCATAGCTCACGAACGGGAGCGGCAGACCGGCGGTCGGGATCATACCGAGTGTCATCGCCATATTGAGCGACGCCGTTGCGAATATCGACATCCCGATACCGAGCGCCAAAACGTACCCGAACATGTTCGGGGCACGCCGGGCGGCTCTGATCGCCCGTCTGAAAACAAAGGCGAAGAGCGCAAGTACAATTACGGTTCCCACGACACCGAATTCCTCGCCGATTATCGCATAGATGAAATCGGTATGCGCGTCAGGGAGAAAACTGAATTTCTGGTGTCCCCTCCCCGGGCCGCTCCCGAATATGAATCCGGATCCGAGTGCAATGAGAGACTGATTGAATTGCCAGTTGATCCCGTGCAGATCCTGTCCCCTGTTGAGCCATGCTATGAGCCGCGCATACACATGCTCCATGCGGTACGCAAAAGGCAGAGCGACGGCGATGAGAACCGCCCCGGATGCGGCGAGATGCCGCAGTCTGCAGCCGGCGACGAAGAGAATCAGAAATGAAAACGCAACGATAATAAACACGTTGCTGATATTCGGCTGCAGCACGACGAGGGCGGCCATCAGGACGGCCGGGATGGCGAGCGGCAGGAATCCCTTGCGCAGATCCTCGATATCCCCTTTGAGCTGGTCGATCTTCGAGGCAAAATAGATAACGAGACCGAGCTTCGCCACCTCGACGGGCTGAAAGACGACATTGAATATCGAGAGCCACCGGCTCGCGCCCCGCCGTTCGATTCCTATAAAGAGCACTGCTGCAAGCAATGCGAATGAAATCACAAGCAGCGGGAGCGCCGCCTTCTGATAGCGCCGGTACGGAAACCTCATGCACACGAAGAGAGCTATCATCCCGATCGCCACACGAACCGCGTGCCTCTCGAGGAAGAAAAACGCGGAGCTGAACCGTTCCCGCGCAATGATCTGGCTCGCCGAGAGAACCATAATGAGCCCGAGGGCGACGAGCGTGATTATCACGCAGAACAGTGTTATGTCGTAGCGCTGCTTGCCTTTCATTTCTTTACACCTTCGAGTGCCTTCACGCAGTTGCGGAAATCATCCCCCCTGTGCTCGAAATCCCTGTACATATCGAAGCTGGCGCACGCCGGTGAGAGTACGATGAGATCACCCGGCCGAGAGAGTTCACGCGCCTTTTCCACCGCCTCCTGCATCGACGCGGCGCGGGTGACGGAGAGGCTCTTTCCTACCGCCTCTTCGATCAACGGCGCCGCCTTTCCGATCGTCACAACAGCCCCTATCCCGCCCGCGACGGCGAGTAGTTTCGTGAAATCCCCCCCCTTGTCATACCCCCCCGCAATCAATACCACCTTCGCTCCCAGCTCCTTGAGGCTCATAACGGTGGCTTCGACATTGGTGGCTTTCGAATCGTTGTAGTACGTCACACGATCGATGCGAGCGACCTCCTCCATCCGATGGGGAAGTCCCGTGAAACCGGCCAACGCCTCCGCTATTGCGGAGGCCGGGATTTCTAAGGGGCTGAGCGCCGCGACGGCGGCGAGCGCGTTTTCGACGTTGTGCAGGCCGACGACGCCGAGATCCCCTTTACGGAGCAGCACCTCACGTGTGTCGGCGCTCGCGCGCACGATCTCGTCATTCTCGACATAGACACCATATTCGAGCGGGGGACCGGAGGAAAACGGCGCGAGATGGCCGTTGAAGCGCCGGGCGATTTCGGCGCACCGTTCATCCCGCGCGTTATAGAAGAAGGTATCGTCGGCCCCGCAGTTCACAATAATCCGCTCCTTGGCCCGGAAATAGTCGTCAACCGATTCGTAACGATCGAGATGGTCGGGTGTGAGGTTGAGAATCCCCGCCGAAACGGGATGAAAATCGGCAATCGTTTCGAGCTGGAAGCTGCTCGCTTCGAGCACATAGATTCCGTCGTTATCGAGCTCCCGGGCAACGGAGCAGAAAGGCACCCCCACGTTGCCGGCCACGATCGCTCTAGTCCCGCATGCTTCGAGAATACGTCCGATCATCGAAACGGTCGTTGATTTGCCGTTTGTGCCCGTTACCGCTACCATCCTCCCCCTCGCGAACCGAGACCCGAGCTCGAGCTCGCTCACGACCGGAACACCCTTCGCGCGGGCCGCGAGCACGAATGCGTGATCGGCCGCGATGCCGGGACTCACTACTACCTCGTCGATTCCATCGAGCAAGGCGTCATCGAACGCTCCGAGACGCGTTTCGGCTCCTTCGAGGTCCGCCCTCAGATCCAACCCGTCGTTCTCGTCCGCGCCCGTTACACGCGCCGACGCATCGAGGAGAAGCCGAACGGCCGCACAGCCGCTTCTCGCGAGCCCCAGCACGAGAACATTTCTGCCCTCGTATGATCCTTCCTCGTGTATTGACCTCTTCGAATTCATCTCGCCATTCCTGCAACTTTTCACTTATGCGATCGGTGCTACTGGAGCTTCAGCGTACTTATACTGAGCAGCGCGAGCAGCACTGCAATGATCCAAAAGCGCACGACGACCTTGTCCTCGTGCCAACCCTTGAGCTCGAAGTGGTGATGCAGGGGCGCCATCCGGAATATACGCTTGCCCCGGATGCGAAAAGACGCGACCTGCAGAATGACCGACAGCGCCTCGGCGACGAAGACACCGCCGATGATAAGGAGCAGCAGTTCCCGCTTGAGAAGAACGGCTATCGTTCCGAGGGCGCCGCCGAGCGCCAGCGAACCGGTGTCGCCCATGAAAATCTGGGCCGGATGCCCGTTGAACCACAGGAAGCCGAGCGCCGCGCCGACGACGGCCATGCAATAAACGGCGAGCTCACCGCTCCCTTCGAGATAGAGGATATTGAGGTACTCGGCGAATACGCTGTGTCCGCTCAAATAGGCGAGCAAGGCGAACGCGAAGAAGCAGAACGCCGCCACCCCCGCGGCGAGACCGTCGAGGCCGTCCGTTAGATTCACCGCATTCGATGTTCCCGTAACGACGAGCATGACGAATGGAATATAGAATATGCCCCAGTCTATATAGAGATTCTTGAAGAACGGTATCGCGGTCTTGGTAACCCCCTCCTGCACGATCGGATTCATATAGAGAAAGCATCCGAGGGCCGCACCGAAGATTAATTGCCAGAGCAGCTTGTACCTGCCGATGAGCCCCTTGTCCCGTTTCTTGATAACGCTGAGATAATCATCCCAGAATCCGATCAGGCCGGTCCATACCGTGACAACGAGGACGAGCTGGATGAACGGATTCGACAGATTCGCCCAGAGCAACACCGGCACGACGATCGCGGCGAGAATGAGCACACCGCCCATCGTCGGTGTCCCTTCCTTTTTCGAATGGTTCTTGGGAGCTTCTTTCCGTATTCGCTGGCCGATCTGCAGCCGCGTGAGCCACCGGATCAGCCGCGGTCCGAACACGAATGAGATAATGAGCGCAGTCACCATCGCGTAAGCCGAACGAAACGTTATATACCGAAATACGTTGAACGCGAAGAAATACTCTCTCAGCGGATAGAGGAAATAGTACAGCATTAATCCATCCTCCTTCGATCCGCTCCCCGAATCACTTCCAGCGCCTCTATCACACGTTCCATCTCCATTCCTCTCGATCCCTTGACGAGAACGGCGTCTCCGGGCTCGAGAAGCGTGTTGAGGTGGGCGGAAAGATTGCCCGCATCGATAAAATGGGTAATATGAGGAGGTGCTTTGCGCTGGGTCGCGGCCGACCTGCTCAGCTCCACCGTCGCTTCCCCGAGCGTGAATAAGCCGTCCACGCCGCAGCGTCCGCACTTGATTCCCGCCTCCATATGAAGCTCTCCGCTCTGCGCTCCCAGTTCGAGCATATCTCCGAGAACGAGCCACCGCCTGCCCTCGAGCGCTATCTCCATGAACGCATCGATCGCCGCGGCGAGCGACGCAGGATTCGAGTTGTAGGAATCGTCCATGATGAGGATACCGCCCAGGTCGTAGAGAACCCCCCGTTTTTCCGCAGCCCTCGTCTCTGCAACGGCGGTCGCGATATCGCCGGGTTCGATCGCGAGGAGAGAACCGACGGCTGCCGCCGCTGCAACATTTAGAAGATGATGCTTGCCGTAGAGCCCGAGCTCCATATCAAGCCCGCCGACCGTAAAACGGTACCCGCCGCCGTTTCGATTCTCGATGCCCTCAATCCGCCAATCCGCATCGTCGGCGAATCCGAATGAGACGACCGCGGCTTCCGTTTTGCCCTTGAGAAACTCGAAGAAGGTATCGTCCGCCGGCAGTACGGCGTTCCCCGATGCGGGAAGCGCCTCGACGAGCTCCGCCTTCGCCGCCGCCACACCCCCCAGCGTATCGAAGAATTCGAGATGACTCGGGCCTATATTCGTGATCACACCGATCTCGGGCTCGGCGATCTCCGCGAGACGAGCTATCTCCCGCTTATGATTCGCTCCCATCTCCGTAACGAGAACCTCCTCGCCACCCTCCATCCCGAAGAGTGTGAGCGGCAGCCCTATATGATTGTTCAAATTGCCGGGAGTGGCATGAACACGGAAACGCTTGGAAAGGACCGAGGCAATGAGGTTCTTTGTTTCTGTTTTCCCGCTACTACCGGTCACGGCTACCACCTTTGGATCGACCAGAGCCCTGTACCGCGAAGCGACAGCCTGAATTGCCGCCACGGTATCAGGAACATCGAAAACAGGAACAGATTCCGTGAGAGGTTCCACCTCTGCCTTCTTCTCCCGCGAAACGAGTAGAGCTGCCGCTCCACGTTCAATCGCCTCTGCAACATAGTCATGACCATCCGCCTTCGTGCCCTTGAGCGCGACGAAGAGGGTGTCAGAGCATTCCGCCCGCGTGTCTATCGATATCCCTTCGAACCATCCTTCACCGGGATCGTTACCGCGATACCCGACCGCCGCGAGGGCATCCGCCAGCCACCTGAGCTCAAGTCTGATGCTTCACCTCCGCGTCGTTCAGCGCGGCATACGCCTCCTCTGCGTCACTGAATGGTATGCGGCGATCCATGACGATCTGTTCGTTCTCGTGACCCTTCCCCGCTATCACGACGAGATCGCCGCCCTGCGCCTCACCCACCGCTTTCCGTATCGCTTTCCTGCGGTCACGGATTACGGTAAATGGTGTCTCTGAATCTTTCATGCCTTCGAGTATCTCTTGCACGATCGCGTCCGGATCCTCGGTTCTCGGATTGTCGTCCGTGACATAAACGGTGTCGGAGAGCTCGGCCGCTATCCTGCCCATCTGCGGACGCTTGCCCCTGTCCCGATCGCCGCCGCAACCGAAAACGGCAATCAGTCTCTGGGGCCGTAACTCCCGGCAGAAGGCGAGCAGCCTCTTCAGTGCGTCGGGCGTATGCGCATAATCGACGATTACCTTCGGACCCTTTGCGGCCGCAACGACCTGAAACCTGCCGGGCACCTCACCGACCTCCTCGAGCCCCGCCTTTATGTCATCCATGCCGGCCCCGAGGGAGCGGGCCGCCGCCGCCGCCGCGAGAGCGTTGTAGACCGAGAATGAGCCGAGAAGCTGCAGCCTCACCGGCGTTCTCTCCCCGCCGCATATAATATCGAATGCTGTTCCGTTCAAGTCTGCGCGAACATTGTCGCCACGCACATCGCAGCCGGGCGACGATCCGAAGGATATCTTAGAGCCCCGAAAGCGCTCCGCCATTGCAGCGAGACGCGGATCGTCCAGGTTATAGACGAGCTCCCCGCCGGCTTTCCCCCTCCCCTCCTCGATAAGGGTTTCGGCCAACAGCTCCTTCGCCCTCGTGTACTCCTCGAACGTGCCGTGATAATCGAGATGATCGCGGGTGATGTTGGTGAAGATGCCGACATCGAATTCGAGACCGACGATCCGCTTCTGCACCGTTGCGTGTGAGCTCACCTCCATGACGACCGCAGTGCACCCCTTTTCGACGAACCCGGCGATGATGCGATAGAGATCGACCGACGCCGGTGTCGTATGTGCCGCGGCAGTGAGTCCGATGCTTGTCCCGAAACCAACCGTTCCGATTATTCCCGTCGGCCCGAGGGCGCGGTTCAGGATGGATCGAAGCAGAAAGCAGGTGGATGTTTTGCCGTTTGTGCCCGTAATTCCTGCCAGAGTGACGCCGGAAGCGGGATCACCATAGAACTTCTTGGCAATAAGGGCGGCGGCGGCCGTTGAATCATCAACAACCAGGGTCGGTAGGGTGCTAGAGATTGGTTTCTCGACGATAAGCGCCTTCGCGCCACGGTCCGCCGCCTGTCCCACAAAATTGTGGCCGTCAACGGAGTGTCCCTTGATTGCTACATAGAGACATCCCTCAACGGCGGTTCTCGAATCTGTCACAATACCTCTCACATCTTCGTCCTTGAAATTCAGCCTGTCCTTTATCGTGATGCCACGAGTCAATTCGGAAAGTTTCACCGTGAAATCCTGCCTGCCAAATCGTGCTCCCCCGGACGACTGATTTTTATTTTCGGCCGGCACTCGAGCGAGACTTTGTATCCGCGCCTGACCGTTTTGCCCGGACGGGGATGCTGGTTTCGAACGGTACCGTACCCCTTGATCGTGCTGTCCAGCCCGCAGGCGAGGAGCAACCGTCTCGCCTCTCGAATTGAGAGGCCGCGCAGATCGGGAACGTCGACCTTTTCGCTTTTCGTCATTTTTCGTGTCCGGATTATCAGTTTTATCTCATCCCCTTTTTTCACGAGCGTTCCGGGATCGGGAATCTGTGAGTAAATGACTCCTTCGTCACTCGAACAATGGATCTGAAGTCCCCAACGGGCCGCGACCTTTACCGCTTCAGCCGGTGTAAGCCTGAGGAAGCTCGGTGCCGACACCCGGCCGTTGCGTTCGTACCGGCCGGCCACCTGTCCGCCGCTCTCTTCAAAGAAGAAATCAGATGTGAGATTCAGCCCCCCGATGATCCTGCCGAATACAACGGCCGCCGACTGCCCGCCCCAGTGGTATTGCCCAGCAGGTTCATCGAGCAGCACGAGGCAGACGATTCGCGGATTTTCCACCGGCGCGAATCCGATGAAGCTCGCTACAAATCTGCCTTCCATGTACCCGTTAGGACCGGCTTTCTGCGCGGTCCCCGTTTTCCCGCCAACCGGTATCCCTTCAACGGCGGCCTTCTTTCCCGTTCCCTTGGTGACCACTGCAGCACAAAAATCCTTCATCGTCTCGGCGGTTTTCTTCGAGAAGATCCTGCGCACCGTAACCGGCAAATATGATTTCACGACCTTTCCCTTGCTATCGCGTTCCTCGAGGGCGACTCTCGGCGTGAGAAGCGTCCCGCCGTTGGCAAGCGCGCAATACACCATGGCCATCTGAAGAACGGTCGCACCGATCTCGTGTCCGATCGATATGCTCGGCTGAGACCGGACCGACCACCGTGCCGGTTCGCTCAGTTTCCCCGGGGACTCGGCCGGCAGGGCCACGCCCGTTTTACCGGCAAAGCCGCAGCGGAGGATGTATCTGTAAAACGGGTCCTGTTTGGATTTCATCATGGCCTCTATCGTGCAGATATTGCTCGAATAAACGAACGCTTCCTTCACGGTCAGCCAGCCGAACTCATGATCATCGTGAAATACTCCGAAGTCGAAATGCGCAACACCGTTCCGGCCGAAAAAGACCTCGTACGGGCCCACGATCTCCTTCTCTAGAAGATACGAATAGGATATCAGCTTGAATATGGAACCGGGCTCGAAGATGCAGCTCACCGAATAGAGTGCGTCCTTGTGTGCCTGATAGAAATCGGCGCAATCGTCCGGCGATATCTTCTCTGAAAGCGCAAGGATATCGCCCGTATAGGGATCAAGCACAATCGCAACGCCGCCCGCGGCGCCGCATCGCTTGACCGCCTGGCCCAACTCGAAATCGGTTATCGACTGGATTCGTGAATCAATCGTCAGATAGAGATCGTTCCCTCCGCGGGCCCGCTTTCCGGGGGCATTCATGGGGAAAACCGTCCCGTACTTCGCATCGATGTTTGCGAGGGACCAGCCGTCCTCACCGCGCAGGCGCCCGTCATATGCGAACTCGATGCCGTCGACACCGCAGCTGTCCCAACCGACACTCCCGATAAAGCGGGACGGCAGCGCGTCAAAGGGATAGAGGCGGTCCAGTATCGGATCGAGACGTGTGCCCGAAAAGGAGTGTATCCGTTCGATCTCTTCTTTTGTCAATTGGAGGTCCCTGCGGAGTTGGACATACCGGCTGTCCCTCTTCAACGCCCGGCCAAGCTCCCTCACTCCGATGCCGGTAATCAGCGCGAACGCCCGAACCGCCTCTTTATCCTTGGGAAAATCCTCCGGTGTGACACCGAGCGTATACGTCTTCTGTGTCACCGCGAGCGGGAGGCCGTCCCGTGAGTAGATATTACCTCTTCTCGCCTGCTTTTTTACTTTTTCGATCCACTGATCCTCTGCAAGCTTCCGGTACTTCTCGTGTTCTACAATCTGTATCTGGATTATGCGAAAGATGAGTATGCAGACTACTATGCTTGCCAGCACGGATATAAAACGCAAACGCCACCGCGGAATTGTACGAATCATCTGCCCTTCAAATCGATTTCAGGTCCACCCTTTCGGCTGTTCGGCCCCTCGGCCTGCTCCCAACCAGCCGACTCCTTCTCTTCCAACTTTTCGTTCTCGTACACTGCGAGCCTTCTCACTTCACCCTGTGAGCACGCACGAAGCCCCAATTCCAGAGCAAGCGGAATGATCCGCTCGTACGACGTCAGATCATTGTACCTGGCGTGCAAATGCGCGTTGGTGTTCATCACACGTTCCAGCTTGCTCTGGCTGGCGTTGAAATCCTCGGAAATAGTGGAACAATGAACACGAAGAGAAACGTAGAGAAGCGCAATGCTGGAAAAGAAGCCCAGGATTATCAGGAAATTCAGCGGACTAATCTTTCCTTCGATTGCCCGCTTGACAATCCATGCAATATCGAATGAGTGAGCAGCGGTTCTTTTCATGATTAAACCCTCTTTGCAGCACGGAGCTTCGCGCTCCGTGACCGTGGATTCCGTTCAACCTCGTTTGCGTCGGGTGGTATCGGACGGCGAGTCAAAATTTTCAGCCGTGGCGCCCGCCCGCACCGGCACTCGGGAAAATCCGGCGGACAGGTGCAACCCGTTTCCTCTTTTTTCAGAAATTGCTTCGCGATACGATCTTCGAGCGACTGGTAGCTTATCACGACGATTCGTCCTTCTCGATTCAGCAGCTCGACCGCTTGGGGGAGAAACTCCTCGAGGTTCTCGAGCTCGCGATTCGCCCATATGCGCAAAGCCTGAAAACAGCGCGAAAGTGTCGTTATCGCCCCCTTCGCGGGGACTGCTCGTTCTATCACATCTCTCAGGTGCAACGAACGCCGAATCGGGCGTCTCGTTCGTTCCCTCACGATTGCCCGCGCGATGGCCCTGTGCCTTCGCTCCTCGCCGAATGTTTTGATGATCAGACCGATCTCCTTCTCGTCCGCGCCGGCCAGGAGTTCCTGCACTGAGCTTCCATCGCCGCCCATCGCCATATCGAGTGGACCGTCTTTCGAGTAACTGAAGCCCCGACGGGTATCGGAGAGCTGGAATGAAGACAATCCCAGATCGAGCAGGAAACCGTCGCAACGCCGGTGATTGATCAGCTCCGCGATCGCGCGGAAGTTCCCGTTCACATATGTCACGCGATCCCCGAAACCTTCGAGCCGCTCTTTCGCCTGCCCGAGTGCCGCGGAATCGCGATCGATGCCGATGATCGTGATCTCCGGAGCTTGACCGAGCAGATGCGCAGAATGCCCCCCGAATCCCAGCGTCGCGTCCACATACACGCCGTCCGTCCTCCACAGCAGGTATTTCGCAACGGTCTCTACCATTACCGGAATATGTCTCTCCAAATGCTTGCTCCATGTTATTTGTTTCCTGCTGCGATGGCGGCCGAGGATGTGCGCATTTTTCCACGTTCGGTCATCAGATAATGAAGCGCCTTTCTCCAGTCGGGATATATGGGCGGCACGTTCCGCTTCTTGATAAATGCGAAAATATCGAGCAGATAATCGTTCAAACCGCTCAGAAATATTTCCGCCCCGCTCGGAAGCCAGCTCTCGATAAGCTGGAGCGCCCGGTAATCGATATGAACGACATTTTCGAAATCGAGGATCATGCATCCCCGCCCCTGGAAATTGGATTCTATAAGGGTGCGGGCGAGCTTGCGCGTGTCGTCCATTTCGATGACACCCGAAAGCCTCCAGACATCCACTCCGAATTTATCGGTCCGGTATATTTTCATCATGAGCTCCTAGAACTCCCAGTCACTCTCGGTGAAAATCTTCTCGGAATCTTCACCGGCCTTCACGTATTCCTTCGGCGACCATATTTCGAGATAGTTGAGCAATCCGAGCACTATGACCGTCTTCGGATTGCCGATCAGGTCGAGGAAGCTCGAAGGGACCGCGATCCTCCCCGCCTTGTCGAGTTTGATCTGTCGCGATTTTCTGCTGTAGTGGCGGATCGTAGCTCGTGTTTTAGCGCTCGGGACGAGCTCCTGAAGCTTGTCGAGTATTTTCTCTTTCCATTCCTTAGCGGGGAACAGGGTCAGGCACTTTTCCTTTCCCACGCTGATGACATACGCACTCCCCGGCTTCCGGGGCATCAGGCGCCTGAGCTCCGCCGGAATGACGAGACGCCCCTTCGAATCGAGTTTGCACTCAAAACTGCCGAGTAGATTTTTCATAGAAGCTTCCGACCCTGTGCATTTCCGAACGTTTGTAACGTTCTCTCGATCAAACGGCGGGAGCGCTATACGGCATGCGCGAGCATCGTTCCGTATTCAACACTTCCTACCATGATTCGCCACAATATCCCACTTTCTACCACCATGTCAAGTGTTTAATTGAAAAAATCGCAAAGTTTATTCTATTGTTATTATTGCAGTTATGTCAGGCGTGCGAAAATTCCGTCATTCACCCACAGGCATGCCCGTGGAACTCTGCCCTGCGGGTTATTAGATTTGATTTTGTCGTCAATCCTCCATCCTCTCCCACCGGATCCCTCCGTCCTTTTCCGACGCCCCCCGCGAGATACCGTGAACCCGCGAGGGGACCGCCGAATCCGGGGGCTTGCTCCGTCCCTTCCCATGCCCCGCGGACGCATGAATTTGATATTGATTTACACGCCGGATCCCGATACGATCGGTATACTATGAAGATCATGGAACTGCTTCGCAAGAATAGAAGCTTCAGGCGGTTTCACCAGGACAGACCGGTGGAACGGGAGACCTTGAGAGAGCTCGTGAAGTTAGCCCGGCTCTCGCCCTCGGCGGCGAACAGGCAGCCGATCAAGTTCATGCTCTCCCGCGACCCCCGCATGAACGCTCTCGTGTTCCCTCATCTCGCCTGGGCCGGCTACCTCGAGGATTGGCCGGGCCCGAGCGAAGGGGAACGGCCCGCAGCATATATCATCATTCTGGGAGACACCGAGATCAGCGCTTCGATCAAATGGGACCACGGCATCGTCGCACAGAGCATGCTTCTCGGCGCGGCGGAGAAGGGTCTCGGGGGATGCATGATCGGCTCGATCGACCGGAAAGGTCTTCGCGCGGCGCTCGCCATCCCCGGCAGGTATGAAATCCTCCTCGTGCTCGCCCTCGGCGTGCCGAAGGAAACCGTCGTACTCGAAACGGTCGGTGCCGACGGTGATATCAAGTATTGGCGCGACGAGGAGGGTGTCCATCACGTACCGAAGCGGCCGCTCGATGAGCTCATAATCGAATAACAAGAAGCGCCCCGACACCTGCCGGGGCGCAAGACATTCAGTCTGATATTACAAATCGCGTGTACGCGGTTTAAACAAGCAGGCGGCGCTTTAGCGGCGCTTATGTTTCTTGCGCACCGCTTCCTTGAGAAACCTGATATGGCCGCGGCCGAGGGCCTTGACCTCGCAGCCGAGTTCGAAGTAGCGGCGGATCTGATCATCGGTGAGAATGCCGAAACAATCAACGACCGCGAGCGGACCGCCCGCCCACCGAACTATTTTTTCCGGTTCGAGACCGAGATAGGGCTCGTGCGGCACGGCGAAGATAATCGCCTCGGCGCCCTTGACGACGGTGCGCAGATCCTTCTCCACCTTCGCATCGAAGAGGCCCTCCTGATTGCGGAAGAATCGACTCCAAGAATGCCCGGGCGCCGGGTAGACGTCCTGCTTCTCGAGCTCGTACCAGTGCTCTACGTACGGATCGTGCATCCGCATCTCGGCACCCATCTCGGTAAGCTTGCGCACGACCATCTCACTTCCGCTGTAACGCGTGTCACCGACATCCTGACGGTAGCTGACACCGCAGATCAGAACATCAGCACCGGCGATGTACCTGCCCATGTTGCGCAGGGCGTCTCTGGTGAGCTCAGCGACGTGCAGGCCCCGGGTATCATTTATATCAATCGCCTCTGTGGTAATCTTGAACACGCGGTCGCCGTCTTCGAATCCCAGGATATGCCGGTACGCCCAGTACCCGAGCCCCCCATCCTTCGGAAGACAATAGCCGCCGATCCCCGGACCGGGGAATATCATGTTCGAATGAGTCGGCCGCATCTTGATCGCCTTGATGACCTTTATCAGATCAATACCGTTCCGTTCGGCGAAGAGGCTCCATTCATTGAGAAACGCGAGAATCGTCGCGCGGTACGAGTTTTCTACGATCTTAGTTGTTTCCGATTCTATCGGCCGGTCCATGACGGTGAGCGGAAATTCCTTCGTGTTGAGCACCTGCCGCAGGAACTTCTCGACGCGCTTCGAGGCCTGAGAGTTGCAGCCCGCGCAGACGCGCCAGAAGTCGCGGATGCTCGATACGTAATCCTTCCCCGGCATCACCCGTTCGAAGCTGTGCGCGAGCAGCGGCGCGGATCGCAGGCCCCGCTCGGCGAAGGCCTTCTTGAGAATCGGCCACGCGACAAACTCGGTCGTTCCCGGAGCAACGGTCGTCTCTATGAGCACGAGGCATTGCGGTGGGATCTTCTCGCCGATCGTGCGCATCGTCGCTTCCAACGCTGCCATATCCGCCTCGCCGGTGCGCATGTTGCCGAGGTCGTGCTTCGTGTAGTCACACTGCACGTCGACGACGACGCAGTCTGCGAGTTTCAGGCAATCACTGTTGTATGTGGCGGTCAGCGTCTTCTTGTCTCCGACGCAACGCTTGATGATCTCGTCCACCTCGGGATCCTCGGCCTTCACGGGCGCCTCGCCCCGGTTGAGCAGCGGAATCTTCCAGAAGCTTCTCGTGCTCGGTCTCTGGCAGCCGATCACGAACTTGCTCGGTCGGCCTTTTTTATCCTCCGCATCCGATACGATTCCGGCCATAACGGCCCCAACGAAACCGACGCCCATAACGACGACGATCTCCTTACCCTCCTTGCGGGCCTTTTCGGCGCGCCGTTTGAGACGCCTGAACTCCTGCGCGTACTGGTCTTTCTCCGGTAGCGGGAATTTCTCGCCGGCTGGACTCACCGAGAAACCTGCGCCTGATGCAGCGGGTTTCAGCTCCCCTTTTCTTTCGGCTTGCCGCTCGCCTTTTCTTGCGGCTTGCCGCTCCCCTTTTCCTCTGGCTTGCCGCTCCCCTTTTCCTCTG
>CBDUQN010000006.1:0-75047 GCA_965369375.1 uncultured bacterium
CAAACGGCGAGGTGACGAAATGATCTTCCGTGACCCGGGAAACCTTATTGGATACCGATCCTAAAGTCATAAAACTCCCGAATTATGACGGATTGAGGTTAGGTATTAGATAGGATTGAGGTTAGGTATTAGATAGGATTGAGGTTAGGTATTAGATAGATATTTCCTTGCGATAACGGCAGGTGTTTTGTATCATTTGATCAACTGATCAACTGATCAACTGAGGGAATAATCAAGAGCTTGCAGAGACCCACCTGTTACAAAATCCCCTTCGATTGAAAGCATACTCGTATCATGGAAGATTCGCTGTTTGACGACCGCTCTCAGGTTCAAAGCATCGACATCTGAAAGCATCGACATCTGGATGGTATGTATGATTCGGAGGAGGTTCCTCTATGCGTAAACGCGGCTGGATGTGCGTGACATTGTCAGCGGTTCTCTGCGTGGCTCTTTCGGTACCCGCAGCGGCGCTGGAGAATATGCCGGGCGGTGGGTGCCTTCCCGGTCCCGCCGATGACGATCGGGACGGATCGGTGGATGAGGATTGGCTCGACGGCCGCGACGGGAGCGGTACCCTGCCGTGGGATCTCGTATCGCGCAACGGACAGGACGTAACGAGCGGGTTCTGCCTGTTCGCTGTGGAACCGGAAGACGGCGATTTCCCGAGAACAATCGGAAAATTCGCGGTGATCAGGTAATAAACATAATGACAGGTGCTTAAGATGGCCCGAACGCTTCTTATAAAACGCCAAACTTTTTTTAACGCAAAAGGCAAATTCGTTGACATACATGTGTATGGATTTTATATTTAGCTTAGGAGCTTGCTATATAAGAGCAAGAGAGACCCACACCAATTTCCTAATCTCCCGTTCCGCTCTCAGCATTTGCGGGAGTACAGCCTCGAAGTGTAAATGAGCAAGGCAAGGAGAAGTAAAATGAAAGCCCGCTATCGTTTTACTGGTTTGCAGAGTGTTCTGATTACTTCCCTGATAATGCTGCTGTTTGTTTCGAACACGTATGCGCAGACGGGAAGAATTACGGGAACTGTGAGAGATTCGAAGACGGGAGAGGCCCTGCCATACGCAAATGTCGTTGTCGTCGGCACGAAGATGGGGGGAATGACACTGACCGACGGTTCGTTCACGATCGTCGGCGTTTCGGTTGGAACGTATACGGTGAAAGCGATGATGATGGGATACAAGTCCGACGAGAAGACGGGTGTGCGTATAGACGCCGGGCAGAGGCTGGAACTCAATTTCTCTCTCGAAGTGACGATCGTGGGTAAGACGCAGGAGATCATCGTTGAAGCCGATCTGCCTCAGATCGAGGTCACCTCGAGTGAAGTTTGGCACAGGGTTACGCGTGACGAGGCTCTCGAGCTTCCCGTCGACGATGTCACGGAAGCTATCGCGCTCAAGAGCGGTATCGTGAAGACAGGTGACGATCTGCACGTTCGCGGCGGGCGCGGCGGAGAGGTGCAGTTCCAGATCGACGGCGTTCCGGTGGACGATCCACTCGGTGGAGGCGCTATCTCGGTCGGTCTCCTTGCCACCGACATGAGTGAGGTAATCACCGGGGGTATGGACGCGGAGTACGGCAACGCACAGTCGGCGATCATCAATGTGAGCACCCGTGAGGGAGGCAAGACGTTCGAAGGCCAGGTGCGGTATATGACCGATGACTTCGGGCGCAAGGACAAGACGTACACGAACTACGATCGTATCAGCCTCGGTCTCGGGGGCCCGACGCCTATCAGAAATCTTACATATTATGTATCCGGTGAAGCGACCTTCACCGATTCGGAGAACTGGACTGTTGCCCGCAGGGAGCAGCAAAAACTGCTGGGCGATTTAATCAAGTACACTCCGCGGCTGCATCAGACCTACAACCTCCAGGGAAAGCTTGCGTGGAAGGTGAATCCGAGAATGAAATTCATCGGCGAGGTGATCTATTCTACCCGTGTATCGGATAGGTACATCAACAACTGGAACATCGAAGGATACGTGCAGAAGATTTATCGGTTCACCACGCTCAGGTCGAGTCGTGACGTCCAGGCCGAGTACGCGCGTTCCTTCGGATCGTACGTGAGCATCTATCACGGCCCGTGGATAGATGAGGATGTCACACGGGTCAATGTGTATCCCGGCTCGCTCGAGGGCCGCCGCAGAAGCATCTACCCCGTTGTCATCTTTACCAAGGTGCGGGATCCGAACAATCCGAACAGTCCGCCGTACTTGCTCCGGTTCGATAACTACTACGCCCGCATCGTGCACAATACCCGTGGTGACGAGGTGGAGGTTCTCTGGGACGAGAGTGTGATCAACGAGCAGGGCCAGCACGTTCGCTACGAGAGCAGGATGCTCTTCGAGGGCTTCCAGAATCCAGAGAGCAAGTTCAGTCATTTCGAGGATGATTCGAGTTATGTATACTTCAACTCCGCCGAGAAGACGGCGACGACGACATCCAAGAACCTCAACCTGAAGTTGGCCATTAACCACAATATCAGCGAAGATGTTCTCTATACGATCAAAATGAGCCGTATCCGGTTCAATACGTTGGCGAACGTCAATGACCAGCAACCCGGTGAATACTCGACCGCCGGCCAGCCGGTCATATTGCCCGCCGGCAATTTCCAGTTCAGCGGCGTGAGCAACCAGCTCTTTTACACCGATCCCGAGTATCCATATTTTGTGACGGCGTACGACTATCCGGATTACGAGCACACGATCACGACAACGTATATCTTCAAGGCGGATCTCACGTCGAAGAAGTGGGAGAATCACAAGTTCAGAACGGGGATACAGTTCATCTACAACGATCTCAACCAGGAAGACAGAACGTATCCCGGGCGGCAGAGGCAGCTCGAGGACGGCACATACATTCAGGGTCGAAGCGTAAACATTTTCCACAACTTCAACCCCGAGGCCTCGTACTATCTGCAGGACAAATGGCATTACCAGGGAATGGTCGTGAATGCGGGATTCCGCATGGACTTCTTCTCTCCGGGAAACAACGCGGAAATCACCATCAATAGTTCGGAAATCGATCCGAGCGTCGAGAAGTACAAGTTCCAGCTCAGTCCGCGTCTCGGTTTCGCCTTCCCGATCACCGATCGTGACAAATTCCATTTCCACTACGGAAGGTTCACCCAGTGGCCGAGCCGTATATTTCTCTTCCAGACGCAGGATCTGATCGGTTGGGGAGGTGTGCTCGGCAATCCCAATCTCGATGAGGAGCTCACCGTCTCGTACCAGGCCGGAGTTTCGCACCAGTTCACCGAGACGATCGCGGGCCACTTCGTTGTCTTCACGAAGGATATTTATGGATTGATCTCATCGACCCGTGTAACGGATGAGGAGCTCGGGATTCAGGGATATCGATTCATCAACAGAACGTATGCAAGCTCGAGGGGGCTCGAGATCAGCTTCAACAAGCGTCTGAGCCACTATGTGGGCGGGGAGATCTCCTACACATTATCATATGCCGACGGTGTGGCGAGTGACGCTTTCTTCGGTGTCTCCGCGGTCGGTCTCACGCATTTACCCACGCAGGAGATGCCGCTCAACTGGGATCAGCGGCACACGTTGAACCTGACGCTCAGGCTCCAGGACGAGAACAAATGGGGAGCAACGATCGTGTATTCCTACGGCAGCGGGTTGCCCTGGACGCCATATGATCGTTGGGCAAGGCGCCAGAATCCGCTCTGGGAGAACTCCGAGCGCTTGCCCGAAACACATATCATCAATATTCAGGGAAGAAAGCTGTTCGGCATTTACGGTCAAGAGCTCACACTCTTCTTCGAGGGACGTAACCTCCTCGACGAGGATATACTGCTGCCGGGTGGCACCTCGCCCGGAGCGTGGCCGGGCATGGTCAACGCGCGGATGGACGGCGGCTCCTACCTAACCGAAACGGGACAGTACGGAGGCGCATATCTCCAGGATCTCGATGAAGATGGAATAGACGATTTCACACCCGTCAATGATCCGATTATCTGGGACGCACATCGGCGGTGGCGGATTGGTTTTGGATTTCAGTTCTAATCATCATATAGCATGACTGGAGGTCCGATTATGTTTCGAAAGGGTTGGTTGTCGGTAACGGCCGTAGCGCTGTTGGGCCTTCTTTTTGTGACAGCCGCTGTGGCAAGGGACAACAACAGGGAATCGTACGACAAGCTCAAGAATCTCGAGCGCATCATGGTGCTCGACGGGAGCTCTGTTCATAATGTGGGCAATCTCCACATGAACGTTACCAACTGGGGTGTATTCGGCTCGTATCCGAGCTCGACACTCGAGATGGCGGAATCTCCTTCCGCCCAGTGGCCGGCGAATTCAGGCGTCGAATATCTCTACGTCGCCGGTCTTTGGGTAGGAGCGAAGCGCAACGGCATTCCCGTCGTTTCGACCGCTGCCTACGCCGCCGAGTTCAGGCCGACTCAGGACCCGATCGACATAATCTATCAGGCGTTCGAAGGGGTGTCGGGAGGCGCCCGGCTTCCCAGTCCCGCCGACGACGACCGTGACGGGCTTGTCGACGAGGACTGGCTCAACGGGCGTGACGATGATGGGGACGGGCTTATCGACGAGGATTTTGCGGCGATCGGGAAGCAGATGTTTTCCTGCTGGTTCACCGACGACCAGCCCTACGCCGTCCAGATCTACCCGGAGCACACGCCGCTCCATCTTCTCATTCGCCAGGAGAGCTACCAGTGGGAGGAGGAACGGTTCTACAATTTCGTCGGAATCGAGTACAAGATCATTAACTACAGTCTATCGGAAGTAATAGAGGATATTTATATAGGGTTTTTCGCCGACGGTGACGCCGGCCCCCGCACGCGCGAGCAGTACTGGCAGGATGACAAGACGGGTTTGTGGGAAGGCATCTGGTGCGGTCAGCGGGGTGAGGCCCAGATACCGGTGAGGCTGAACGTCGCCTATTTTAGCGATGACGATGGTGACGAGGGGCAGACGGAAGGGTTCTTCGGCTGTATCTTCCTCGGTCATGATACCGATCCGCTTGGCGAAGACGCGCCCCGTCTCGTCGGTATCACGTCCTACCAGAACTTCTCCGGCGACCAGGCTTACGAGAACGGCGGGGATCCAACGAACGACTTTCAGCGATACGAGCTGATGAGCAAGGGTGGGAAGGACCGTAACGGTGATGTTCCCCGCGACTGGCGCATGCTTCTCGCCGTGGGGCCGTTCAGAGAGCTTCTACCTGATAGTATGATGACCATGCAGGTGGCGTTTTGCTGCGGGCATGAGCTCGAAGGCATGCTCGACGCGGCTACGAGCGCCGCCCTCACGTATGATGGAAACTGGTTCGATATCGACGGAAACGTGGAGACCGGCGCGCTCGGCCGTGAAACTCCCCTCTACGGTCCGGTGGCCGGTATCGAGCCCGATTCCTGTGATGACGATTCCGAGGTGCTCTCTGCGGCGAGAGGCGAGATCGTCTGGATCAACGCCGACTGCCGGATTGAGCTTGCCCTCTGGGATGACAGAAACTGTGCCAAGGGAGATGCGACGTTTAGTGATTATCAGACGGGCGTCGATGGAAAAGAGCGGCAGATCAAATGGCTCGTCGGTTCCGCTCCTCCTCCGCCCAATTTGAGGCTGCTGCCCGGCGATAACTCCATGACTCTGTTATGGGACAATTTCAGTGAGGTCACGCCGGATGTGAGCACCCAGGAGTTCGACTTCGAAGGGTATCGTGTTTGGAGGGCCGACGGATGGGAACGGCCGCTCGGAACGACGGTCATGACAGGACCGGGAAGAAATCTCTGGCAGCTTCTCGAGGAGCGGGACATCGTGAACGAGGTTGCTCCCGATATCGATTTCAAGAAACCGTTCCCAGAGGGATGGGAGTACGAACCGCTCCCCTATCTCGATAATAGAGAAGCGATGATAGCGATGTTCGAGGAGAGCGTCTATTATGCGCCGCTCGATACGGTACCATGCCCGCCGGGACTCACAAACGTCGAATGCGATACGCTGGAGGCGATGGCGAGACATAACCTCGGTTTCGAAGGCGGCATGGAATATTACAAATTCGTCGATTCCAATATTCATAATGGAATGCATTATTTCTATTCGGTGAGCGCGTATGATCATGTTCTAATTAATAATCAGCCGGTTCGTCCGGGCTATTACGGTGATCCGTCATCGAATTTCCAGTATACGACTCCACTGTCCAATTCGCAGCAATCCGAAACATTCACAGAGAAAGAAGTATACGTTGTGCCCAATCCGGCGACAGCGTCATCGATGGAACCATGGACGCTCAAACCGAATCAGGATGATCCCACGGGAATCAAGGTCGAGTTCAGGAATCTCCCGAAGTGCAGAAGCACGGTGCGGATTTATTCAATCGCCGGTGATCTCGTTGAGATACTCTATCATGACGGCTCGGACGGACACGGAACGCTCCCTTGGGATCTCGTTTCCCGCAACGGGCAGGACGTGACGAGTGGTGTCTATCTCTTCTCCGTCGAGCCTGACGATGGCGATTTTCAGAGATCGATCGGCAAGTTTGTCGTTATTAGATAAGAGAATTTAATAAAGGTAGTCTTCTTGTTAGGAGGTCTGGTGATGATTCGTAAGGTGTTTGTAGGCGCCGTTCTCCTCGCGCTTATTCCCGGCATCGCTTTTGGTTCCACGAAGCCGTTCGAAAAGGTCGGAACGTTTGCGGCTCAGTTCCTCAAGGTCGGCGTCTCCGCACGGGCGGCCGGTATGGGGAACGCCTTCACCGCAGTGGCGAATGATGCGACGGCTATATACTGGAACCCGGCGGGTATGGTGGAATTGACGCGCACGGAGATTACCCTCAACTCGGTAGTATGGCCCGCCGATATAGACGTCTATTTCGCGGGAGCAGTTTTCACAACGCCTTACTTCCCTGGAACCTTCGGGGTCAGTGCGCGGGCTCTCGTGATGGACCCGCAGCAGGAAAGAACCATTTACATGCCCGAGGGAACGAACAGATGGTTTGACGCGGGGGATATGTCATTCGGGCTTTCGTATGCGATGTACTTCACCGACCGGTTCTCGGCCGGTATTACAACTCATTTCATTCATATGGGGCTTGCTGATAAAAGCGTAGAAACGCTTGCGTTCGATTTCGGATTGCTGTATCGAATTGGAATCCAGGGCATGAAGCTGGGTATGATGATCCAGAGTCTCGGCGGCGAGGTGGATTTCGATGACCGGTCATCAAAGCTGCCGACCCTTTTCCGCGTGGGCCTCAGTGTAGATGCGTACAGAAGGGGAGCTCATGCGCTGATGGCGGCGGGCGAATTCTCCCACCCCTCCGATAACAAAGAAAGAATGAACGTTGGTATGGAGTACGCCTTCAACCAGTTCTTCTACCTCCGTTCGGGGTACAACATCAACTATGATACCCAGGGGCTTGCATGGGGCGTCGGATTCCGTATCGATACGAGCCAGACCTCGAATATCGGTTTCGACTACGCATGGGAAGACCTCGGATACCTCGGGCAGGCGCATCGGATAACGCTGAACTTCAGCTATTAAGGGATGGTGGGGTGTAACAAACTCCTGATTACAATGAGACGTTCAATCCTGTTTTCCCTCTTGGCGGCGGTTCTTGTCCTCGGATCTGCCATCCCGGCCGGTTGCGGGACGATACGGGGGGATGGGGACTTCGAATTCTACGTGGATGTCACCTCGATCCCGGTCCGCGGTGGAAAAACACTGGCCCTCATCCAGATCGCTATTCCATTAAAAGAGATCGAATACGCCGAAGTCGACGGCAAATTCATGGCCGCCGTTCGGGTCGATATGGAGCTCAGGAGTGAGACGGAAAGCGTTTTCAGGAGACAATCCGAGGCCAGGGATACGAGGGACGCGAAGCCTCGCGTAACCGATCTCTCCGGTTTTCTCGCGCTCGTCGACTCGTTTCTCGTCGATCCCGGTCTTTTCAAGCTCGAGGTAAAGGTCGAGGATCTAAACCGCAAGAAAAGAACGCTCTTCGGAATTCTCAGCAAGAGCTATCTGAGTTCGGCGCTCGAGGATGTTTTTATCGAGGTGCCGAGCTTTTCCGACGACGCATTGGCCTTGAGCGAGCCGATTCTCGTCTGGTCGAGGGAAAGCGAAGGCGGATATATTCCCAATCCAATGCGGATCTACGGGCTCAAGAACGATACGCTGTCCTATATCGTAAGCGCTTTGATACCGGAGCAGCTGACGGAGGATTCTCTCGATGTCTGGATTACCGTGCGGGATCAAAAAGGCGCCGTTATCGACAGCAGCGGATCGAAGGTGAATTCGAAGGGTGGGCGGGTCATGATGTATGGCGTGTTCGACGTCAATACCTATCCCGCAGGATCGTACCGGTTGTCGGTGGAATCGGCCGTGGGCGGATTGTATGCCTCTGTCGGCAAGGATTTCAATGTCGCATGGGAGCTGATAAACTGGCAGAAGCAAGCCGTGGACATCCTTTTCGAGGGGCTTCTGGTGCTGCCGGAAAACGAATATATGCAGTTCAAGTACTTTAGCCGTGGCGATCAGGAGAAGACGCTCAAGGAGTACTGGAAAAGCATGGATCCGACTCCTCATACCGCGATAAATGAAGCATACGAAATGTTTGTAGCGCGCCTGAATTATGCAGACAGGTATTACGGCGGATTCAAACGGGGCGCCCTCACCGATATGGGCCAGATATATATTCGATTCGGACCTCCCGACGATAAAGAGGTAGAGCAGGTACCGTGGAACAGGACTGATGTCTATGAGGCGCTCGAGAAGCTCAGCGACCAGTACGAGGTCGTTATACACGGAACGAAGAAGGAGGGCCCGGCTGCTCAGCGGGTCACGGTGATCGATCGGCAGATATGGTCGCGCATGGATGGTTTGACGCCTTTCCGCGGCGAGGGAGGGATGGATACCGGCGCGTACGAGCTCTGGCTATACAATATAAGGGGCAATCCGATCCTCAAGAGGGACAAGCTCATGACGATCGGTTCGGGCCTCAGGTATCTCTTTATAGACAAAGACGGGTACGGGGAGTATGTGCTCATCGGCTCCTCTGAGGAAATCGAAAACTTTAAATAATTAATGATTTAAATAGTTTATAGTCGATGGAATTAAATGAGTTAAATAGTTTATAGTCACTGGAATTTTTGGTTGACAAGGGGGTGTAGATAAATTATTTTACTGAAGTTACGAAGGTTTGAGGCCGGCGCTCTCGCAGCTCAACGCCATGATTCAGCGCCAAAAGGCGGAGGCCGGAGTTCCCGTTACCATCAAGTGAATGATCCGATTTTCTCAACGGGTAACACAATCTTTCATTTTACATAGGTCGTTAAAGGAGTGCGTCGTATGGTAAAAAACAGCCCTTCGAAAATGGCGATTTTCTTCGCTGTCGTTCTTGCCCTTGTTTGTTTCTCCGCGGTACTCTCGGCCCAGGAGGGTGAGGAAGTTGTGGAGGCGCCGGCCGCGGTTGAGCTGACCGCTCAGTCCGAGCTCGATTCTCTCTCGATGGCGCGGGGAGATTCCATGGCCACGGCGAGAAAGATCGCGAACATGATCGAACGCAAGAAACTGGGATGGTTTTATAACCTGAAACACAGCGGAGTCGGAGAAAAATTCGTGCAGGGTGGAACCTTCATGTGGCTTCTCCTTTTTGCATCGGTTGTAGCCGTTATTTTCATAATCGAAAGACTTTTCACGCTCTTTAGAGCGCGAATCAACGTGAAGAACCTCATGGGCAGTATCATCAAGACCATGCACACGGAAGGCGTTGATGCAGCGTTGGGTGTCTGCGAGAGAACGAGGGGGCCGATCGCGGCGATTCTCCATTCGGGACTCCTGCGTGCCGGTCGCGGACCTGACGCTGTAAAGGAAGCGATCGAAACTGCGGGCAGTATCGAAACGTCGTTCCTCGAGCGCGGGCTCGTAGCGATTGCGACGGTAGCGAGTGTGGCGCCGCTCCTCGGGTTCCTCGGAACGGTATCCGGGATGATCAGCGCGTTCGCGGCTATCGCCGCCGCCGAGCAGGTGAGTGCCAAGGTAGTGGCATCGGGTATCGAGGAAGCGCTCATCACGACAGCGACGGGTCTCATGATCGCTATTCCCGCCAGCATCGCGTATTCATTCTTCGTCTCACAGATCGATCGTTTCGTTCTCGAGATGGAGGAGGCATCAGCCGAGCTGGTCAATGAGCTCATCGAACTCGAACATGGCCGGCGCTAAATGAAGCGGAGTTATTGAGCGATGATTAAGAAATCAAGTAAAGTCAGCTCCGATTTCAGCGCATCATCGATGTCTGACATAATTTTCCAGCTTCTCATTTTCTTTCTGGTGAGCACGATGTTCGCCGTCGAGAAGGGTCTTCCAATGGCCCTGCCGGGCAAGGCATCCAAGACGGTCAAGCTCAAACGCGACAACGTACTGAATATTCAGGCGCACGAGAACGGCTCGATCGTCATACGCGGCACCGGTCCCGTGGATCTCAAGGATATCAAGGAAATCATCGAGCGCAAACTCACTCTGGAACCGAAACTCGTCGTCGTAGTCGAGACGCACCCCGACGCCGAGTACGGACTGATGATTGATATTCTCGACGAACTGAGACTCGCCAGCGCAACAAGAATATCGCTTCGATCAATGAAGCGCGCATTGTAGCAGGGAGAGCTCGAATTTGAAGTTTAAAACAAGGCAAGGTGTTCTCCACGATATTCCGACCGCATCGATGGCCGATATCGTTATGCTGCTCATCATCTTCTTCATGGTGACAACGATCTTCAAGATGGAGGAGGGACTCCCCATTACACTGCCTCGGGCGGAATCGGCAGCCGATCAGGAACGCGAGCGGCTCGTGCACATCTGGGCCGATCGCTGGGATCGGATAAGCATAAACGACAAGCTCGTGCGGATGGAGAACATACAGGTGATAATTGCTTCCCGGCTGGAAGAAAACAGGGGATTGATAGTAGCATTCAACATTGATCACAGGACGAGATATCAGCTGGTTTCCGACATCATGGAGGAGCTCAAGGAAGCGAACGCCATCAACGTTTCCTTCACGTCGATATACGAGGAAGATTAGCAGCGAGCCTTAAAGGGGAATCGGTGTGGCTCTTATAGCAGTCAAGAATGTAGAATTCAAGAAAGGCTACAGTAAATATGTGCGTAACGCCTTCTTTGGCGCGATTGTTATCCATTTCCTGATGTTCTACTTTTCTCCGCCCTTCGAATTCAAACCGTACGTGCTTCGCGAGGAATACTTCGAGGCGATTGATCTGCCCTCGCAGTTCGATATACCGCCTCCACCCAAGGAAATCGCCCAGCCGGCGGTCCCCATCGAGGCCGCAGAGGGTGAGGAGGTTGATGACGAGGCGGAGATCGCCCCGACGAGCTTTGATCGAATAGAAGATGTTCCGCCACCCCCACCGCCGCCATCCGAGCAGGCACGGGAATTTTATGCCTTTGACGAGCCGCCGGTGCTGATCAAATATGTGAGTCCACGCTATCCCGATCTCGCGCGGCAGGCTGGAATCGAGGGAACGGTGTTGCTCCGGGTCCTCGTTGGGGAGGACGGGAAGGTCGAGAACGTGTCGGTGATACAGTCGGATGTGACGCCGGCGATGGAGCGGGCCGCGATAAAGGCCGTCAAGCAGTTTCTCTTCAAACCAGCGAAACAGAGAACCGTTCCCGTCAAGGCTAATATGGCGATTCCCGTCAGGTTCAAGCTGCATTAGCGCTCCCTCGTCGGATCGGCCCAATTGAATACTATTTTCACCCGGCAACCGCCGGTTTTTCTTTTAGTTAACCTCGTGGGACGGAAATCACCCCTTCATCCAGTTTAGGATTTTAATTGTCCCCCGATTGTGGTATTAAATAGGGGATTTTTTTATTGAAACTATAGGCCGATTCTTGACGTATCAATCTTTGTAGCCACTTAAGATTGTAATAGGTTATCAGACCAGCTAACGAAAGGTTGTCACGATGGAAAAGTCGCTGCGGCGTATCACCGTATTAGTCGTTATAGCTGTATTTGTCATGCTCTTAGCGGCATCCACGGCCCGGCTCGGCGCGTCCGAATCGTCGGTGCTTTCGCTCGAGGAGTGTGTCGTCATCGCTCTCGAGAACAATCCCGATATCGGTGTAGCCGATGAGCTGCTCAAGATGGAGGGCAACAATCTCCTCGCCAGCTACGGCGGTTTGCTGCCCAATTTCGGCCTGCAATTGGGCCTCGGACATCAGTTCTACGGACCGACGACTGTGGCGGTCGACGAGCGTGGGCGACCCATCCAGAGGCAGGGTTCCGATTTCGAGAATTACTATTTCGGCATGTCCTCGAGCATTAATATCTTTGACGGCGGCCGGAGCATCAACAACATCAGATCCTCGATGAGAAGCAGGGACGCCGCACAACAGGATCTCAAGTACAGCAAGGATCTCGTAACGGCGCAGGTTATCAGGGCCTACTACAATTTCGTGCGGTACAAGATGCTCACCGTCGTGGCCAATGAGAGCATGGAGCAGGCCAAGCAGAGTCTCGAGAGAACGGAGGCGCTGCTCGAGGTCGGTTCCGGCACGAGGGCCGACGTGCTCAAGGCGCGCGTGAGGCATTCGAATACAAAACTCACTCTGATCCAGGCGCGTAACGCGGTCGAGCTCTCGCGTGAGGATCTCGTTACCGTTCTCAACATCGGGCCGGATCGCGCGGTCGATGTCGACACATCACTCGTCATCGAACTGATCGATCCCGATCTCCGCTCCGAAATCAATTTTGGAATGTCGAACAGGGCGGATCTGAAAAGCCGCGACATAAGCCTGAAGGCCGCCGATGCCGATATCGCCTCCGCGAAGAGCGGGTGGATACCGCAGATCGGCGCGAACTTCAGCTACGGCTGGAGCGATAGAAAGCCTCCCGACAATCTGAACTTTTTCGAGAATGAGTACACCTGGAGTTTGAGCGCCTACCTCAATTACAATCTTTTCGATCGCTTCGCAACGAGCTCGAATGTCGGCAGGGCGAAGGCCAATCGCCGAATAGCCGAGTACAATCTCGAGAAAGCGCGGCTCGTGGCGACGAGGGAGATAAAGGGGATCGTTTTCAATTTGCGGGAGGCGTGGGAGCGGATCTCCGTCGCAACCGAAACGGTCGAGCAGGCGCAGGAGGATGTGCGGCTCGCCGAAGAGCGGTACCGCGTCGGTGCGGGAACGATGCTCGAGACAATCGATGCCCAGGTGGCGCTGACGCAGGCGAAGGCCGACGTCATCCAGGCCAAATGCGATTACCTCATAGGCGTGGCGGATCTGAAGCGGGCCACCGGTAAGAGAAGAGAATTAACCGACACCGGCTCATAGCATCGCGGAGGGAAATATTCCATGTTGATACAAGTTCAGGGAATCAAGAGGATTTACGAGGTCGGTATACAGAAGATCGAAGCGCTCGCCGGGGTGGATATAACGATTGATAAGAACGAGTATATCTCGATCATGGGACCCTCCGGTTCGGGCAAATCGACATTCATGAATATTCTCGGGTGTCTCGATACTCCAACAGAGGGCACCTATTATCTCAACGAGCAGGAAGTGAGCAACCTCAGTGACGACGAGCTCGCGCGCATCCGCAACAAGGAAATCGGGTTCGTCTTTCAGACCTTCAACCTGCTGCCGCGGGCGTCGGCACTTCAGAATGTCGAATTGCCGCTGATATATGCGGGCATGCGGGGGGACCGAAGGCGCAAGAGGGCGATGGAGGCTCTCGAAGCCGTAGGACTCGGCGACCGTGCGGTTCATCGCCCCAACGAGCTCTCGGGCGGGCAGCGGCAGCGCGTGGCGATCGCGAGGGCGCTCGTGAACCAGCCGTCGATCATTCTCGCCGATGAGCCCACCGGCAACCTCGACAGCCGCACCGGTGAAGAGATCATGGTGATATTCGAAAAGATTCACGAGGCGGGCAACACGATCATCATCGTCACGCACGAGGAGTACATCGCCAATCATACGCAGCGTATCATCCGGCTTCTCGATGGAATGATCGAATCGGATACGAGTGCCGGGAAATCCGCTCATTGATCCGTATAGAAAGACAATCCCAGCGGTTTGACAATACATACGTGCATCTCGTAACAGGGTGTCAGTCAGGGGGGAACAATGGAAGAAAAACGAAGGAGATTCAAACCTAAGCACTGGATCTTGATCATCATCGTGGTTGTCCTCGCAGTTCTAGTATTGGTCAATATGCGGGCACGCCAGGGACGCGCGTTGCCCGTTCAGGTCGAGAAAGTCGAAAAACGGAACTTAAGGATGATCGTCTCCGCCTCGGGCAGCATACGGCCGAAACGGCAGGTCGACGTCAGCGCGAGCAACATCGGCAAGGTCACCCGTGTGGCGGTCGAGGAGGGCGATCGGGTCAAGAAGGGGCAATTTCTGCTTCAGATCGATCCGATTCGGCTCGAATCCGAAGTAACGCAGCTGCGGGCCATGCTCGAATCGGCCCGCGCCAACGAACGTCAGATGTTCGCTCAGGCACAGAAAGCGAAAAGTGATCTGGGGAGGACGGAGAAGCTCTTCGGCCAGGGATACCTCACCGACCAGGAAGTCGAGTCGGCGAAAACAAATTACCAGGTGGCGGTGGCAAATCACGAAGCGGCCCGCTACCGGATCGAACAGAACAGGGCCCTGCTCGAGAGCGCCGAGCACAACCTCAAGGAAGTGACGATTGTCGCCGAGATGGACGGGATCGTGACGCGCCTCAATGTCGAGGAGGGCGAGATCGCAATCATGGGCACCCTCAACAATCTGGGAACGGTGCTCATGACCGTTGCCGATCTATCGACCATCGAGACGGAGGTGGAAGTTGACGAGACCGAAGTCGTCGATATCAACCTCGGGGACAAGGTCAAGATAACGCTCGACGCCTTTCCCGACACGTCATTCGCCGGGGAGGTGACCGAGATCGGCAACAGCCCGATCCTCTCGTCCGCGATCTCCGGCCAGCAGGGAGTCGACTTCAATGTGGTCATAACGATTATCGATACTATTCCCAATGTGAGGCCCGGCTTGTCCGCCGACGCTGAGATCACCGTTGCAGCGGAGGACAGCGCATTGAGCATACCGATACAGAGCCTGACCGTGAGAAGAAGGAAAGATCTCAAGGACTTTGATAGCGCGGATACGACGAATGCCGGGGAAGGCGAGGAAGAGATAGAGGGTGTTTTCGTCGTCGACGGCGAGACGGCCCGTTTCAGGCCGGTCAGGGTCGGGATCACGAGTCAAAAGCACTTTCAGGTTATTACCGGCCTCGAGGACGGCGAGATGGTCGTCAGCGGCAACTACCGCGCAATCAGGGATCTCAAAGACGGGCAAATGGTCAAGGTTTCGAAGAAGAAGGGCAAAGAAAACTAACCGTCATTAATTCGCTTGTCGTACACCTGTCACGTCCCGCCCAGGGTTAGAACAGATGTTGATTTTTCAGAGCATCCAGATCGCGTTTCACGCTCTCAAGGAGAACAGGCTCCGCACCATTCTCACCTTGCTCGGCAACATTGTGGGGACGATGGCGATCATCGCGGTCGTTTCACTGATCGGCGGTATAGACAACTATGCCCGCGAGAGGGTGGCCGATGAGGGGAGCAACGTTTTCGATATAGAACGGGTAAATTTCTTCGAAGCGATAACCGATCTCGATGCGTTCCTCAAGGCGGTAAAGAGAAACAAGGTCATAAAGCTCGACGATGTCGAGTACCTCAGAGAGTGGATACCGTCGGCATCATACATCGGGGCGACGATCAGCAGTGGAAACGACGTCAGTTTCGGCGATAACTCGGCGAACGTCAACATACGGGGATGGTCCGAGGAAGTTCCCTTGATCGAGAAGGCCGATCTCTTCAGTGGAAGGCACGTCTCGCGACTCGATGTCCAGCGAAGCAGCGCCGTGGCCGTTATCGGGTGGGACGTGTTCCAACGCATATTCGACGGAAAGGATCCGATCGGCCGGAAATTGAAGATCGGGCGCAAGCACTATCTCGTGATCGGCGTCGTAAAGGATCTCGGCACCTTATTCGGACAATCGCGAAGCCGTTTCGTCGTCATCCCGGTGACGACGTTTCTCAAGAACTACGGTTCACGCCGGTCGATCGATATCAAGGTGAAGGCCGCCGATATCAGGTTGCTCGATCAGGCGATCGACGAGGCGACGATGGCGATGCGGATCAGGCACAAGCTGCGTCCGACCGACGAGAACGATTTCGCCATCATCACCTCCGAACAGCTCATTTCGCTGTGGAAGAAGATCTCGAGCGCGATATTCATGGCGTTGACCTTCATCGCGGCGATCGCGCTCGTCATCGGGGGAATCGTTCTCATGAACATCATGCTCGTAGCGGTAACCGAGCGAACAAGGGAGATCGGGATACGCAAGGCGCTCGGGGCGAGGCGCTCTAATATCGTCTTTCAGTTCATGGTCGAGGCGGTTACGCTGTCCGTGATCGGGGGCATTATCGGTATCATGTCGGGTTTCACCATTGCTTCGATTGTATCTATTCTATCACCCCTTCCCTATGTAATAGCCCCATGGTCGATTGCGGCGGGATTGATCGTTACCTTTATCATCGGTCTCGTTTTCGGGACATATCCGGCCAACAAGGCGGCGAAAATGGATCCCGTAGAGGCGCTTCATCATGCGTAACCGGCGTGCGCCTCTGGCGATCGAGTGAATTTGAATGGTCGGAAACTTTAGCTCGGCGAGAGACTCGCATGGATGAGAGAAACAAACATATCGACACCTCCAATTCGAAGGCTGGCGGTGACGACCGCTCCGCAGCCCAGGTATGGGGAGAGAACCTGAACCAGGCGCTCGTTGTCATCCGGGCGCACAAGATGCGCTCGGGGCTTCTCATCCTCGGTGTGGCGATAGGTGTTACCGCGGTGCTCGCCATCGTGACCATCATGGCGGGCCTGTCGCGGAGGATCCGGGATGACTTTCTCTCCGCGAACAGGCCGTACATCGTCGTATCGAGGTTCGATCCGATGGAGGACAGTCCCGACCAGCGGGACCTGTTCAGGCGCAAGAAGCTCACCGACCTAGATGTGAAGGCGCTCGAGGAGTTCGGGGAGACGGTCGACAAGATAGATTTCGAGATCGAATTGCGGGGGGGTCCGGTGATACTGCGCCGAAAGGGCGAGCGATCGAATTTCATCAGCGTCCTCGGCGCGACGCCCAACCTGCTCTATATCCTGAGCCTCGATATGGGTGAGGGAAGGTTCTTTTCGAACTTCGAGATGGAGCGCAAGAGGAGGGTCGTCGTGCTCGGGTACGGTCCCGCGAAGGATCTTTTTCCAAACGAGGATCCGATCGGGAAGTTCGTCAGGATAAAGAACCACGAGTACCATGTCGTCGGCGCGCTGGAGTCGAGAAGGCATATCATCGGCGCCATCGGAGACAACTTCGTCGTTATCCCGTATACGACGCTCGAGAAGGATCTCATGTCCAAGCGGGACGAGGCCCAGATTGTGATAACGGTCAAGCCGGAGTACACGCTCGAGGAATGCATGGAGGAGGTGATCTCGATACTGCGGGCGAGACGCGGAGTCGGGCCGGGTGAGGAGAACGATTTCTCGGCGATGACTTCTGAGGCGTTCGCCGATATCCTCGCCAAGATCACGACCGGTATCGGGCTCGTGCTGATAGTCATATCGTCGATCGGGCTCATGGTCGGCGGGATCGGCGTCATGAACATCATGCTCGTCTCCGTCACCGAGCGCACGAGAGAGGTTGGGATCAGGATGGCCATGGGCGCGCGGAGATCGGATATTCTCAAACAATTTCTCATAGAGGCTTCAACGCTCACCGGCATCGGCGGCGGTGTGGGGATCTTGATGGGACTCCTCGTTGCCCGCGGCGTTTCGAACCTGATCGCATTTCCCTATGTCGTTCCCCTGGTCTGGATCGTCATCGCCTTCGTTTTTTCGGCGGCCATCGGTATCATTTTCGGCCTCTACCCGGCCAACCGGGCCGCCAGGATGGACCCGATCGAAGCGCTTCACTACGAGTGACCCACACCGCTCGCGGAAATTTCACCCTCCCCCTCGACCCCTCCCAGGATTTTCGTGGATTTCGCGAGAATCCCCTCGGGAATATCGTGATTTTCCCAAAATTGTTGCCACAAGAGGCTGTTGGCACTATACTTCGATTGTAACGCCGTCTCAAAAGGCTGACACGGACCACGCAAACTTGTGGGTGCTCAATAGATGCGTTCTGTCTCATTCAAGACGATCCTCCTGTTTCCTGCCGTTTTGTGCCTCTTCACCGTACCCGGTGCCGCGCAGATGCGTCCCGGAGGCGGCGCCCGGGGTGGTTTCGAGCTCTCCGTGAGTCAGGAATTCGATGAAGCGGGGCAGACACTGCTCGTCGTCAGCACGACCGTCGCCTACCAGCGTCTCGTATTCTTCCGCAAGCACAGCGGCTACGAATCCCGGTATCGCATCTACATGGAGCTCCTCGACGACCGTAACGACGCGGTCAGGGGTGATGTGTGGGAAGAATCGGTGGTGACCAAGACGTACGAGGAGACAATGGCCTCCGCTTCGGTCTCGACGATACGGCGGTCTTTCCCCGTCGATTCCGGTGAGTATACGGTGAACGTCACATTCGAGGTGATAGATACGTCCTTGAAATTGAAAAAGACGAAGGCGATCAGAATCATCGGCCGCGGTGAGGGCAAGCTCGAGCTCGCCGAGCCGGTTTTCACCATAACGAAGGTCCGTCAACAGGACGACAAGCCCCCGCGGGGAGAGATCCTCTTCGCGGCGTGCGAAGCGTCCGAGGATGAGGGTATCAGAGTGATTCCGGGCGCATCGTTCGCCGAGTTCGATGCGTACCTTCGTGTCGTCTACAATCTCGTCGCGCCCCCGCCGGACACGTTGTCGGACCGCTGCCGCGTATCAATCAGCGTGAAAGACCATGAGGGTGATGTCGTGCTCTACAACAGGAAACGCGTGCAGACGCGGGAGACGGGGCTGCTCACCTTCTGCCTCGAATTCAACGTCGATGAATTTCATATGGGAGATTACATACTCTCGACGATCGTCGAGCGGCCGGATACCGGCGAGCGGACGTCAGTTGAAGCGCACTTCACCATCCTGCTCAACAGGAGCATCTTCGGGAACAACTTCGATGAGGCGCTCGAAATACTCTCGATCATCGCGGAAAAGGATGAGCTCGCCGATCTGAGGCAGGCCCCCGAAAACGAGCGTGTCGGTGCGTGGCTCCGTTTCTGGAAAAAGAAGGATCCGACACCGTCGACGGCGGGTAATGAGGAGATGGAAGAGTTTCTCAGCCGGATCAATTATGCAATCAAGAACTTCTCGAAGTTCCGTCCGGGATGGCAGACTGATCGAGGAAGGATTTATATAAAGTACGGTGAGCCGGACAAGGTAATCAACACGGACGGCAAGCTGCTCGGCAGCCGTATTCAGTACTGGATCTACTATTCCCAGGGCCTCGCGTATGTATTCGAGGACACTTCCGGAATGGGAGAATACCAGCTTCTGACCACTCAGATGATTTGAACAGGCGTAGCAATTTATGTGGAAGGCCACTCTTGCAGGCTTGCTGATATGCGCCGCGATTCTCGCCGCGGGTTGTTCGAGGCAGGAGAATCAACCCTATCTGCGGCTTTCGCTTCAAACGGAACCCACAACGCTCGATCCCGCCTACGCGGTCGATTATGCTTCGGGCTATATATCTTCCCTCATTCATTCGAACCTCGTCCGTATCGACGCAAGTGGACGCATAACGGGCGATTTAGCTAAGAGTTGGGAGGTTTCAGAAGACGCGCTCGCGTACACCTTCCGCCTTGCGCCCGCCCGTTTCTCAAACGGGCGGGCGGTCGCCGCGTCGGATATCGCCTTTTCATTCAAGCGGCTGCTCGACCCCGCGACCGTATCGCCCCGCTGGTGGGTCCTAAAGCCGCTCGAAGGCGCCGAGGCCTTCCGCCGCGGTGGGGTCTGGAGTGAAGGGGCGGTGGAAATCCCCGATGACTCCACCGTCGTTCTCCGGCTCGGGCGAGCGACCGCCCATTTCCTGAGCCTCCTGTCGATGCCCTCAGCGGCCGTCGTGTGCGAGGAGGAGGTAACGCGGTTCGGGGACGACTACGGGAGGAATCCGTGCGGAAGCGGACCGTGGCGCCTCGCACACTGGATCGAGGGAGACGAGCTCTTTCTCGAGCGAAACGAACACTATGCCGGCAGCCGGCCGTCTGTCGACGGCGCTCATTTCAGGATAATCCCGGAGTCGATGACGAGAATCGCCGAGTTCGAGGTGGGTAACCTCGATATTCTCGAAGTCCCGCAGGCGGAGCTCAGACACTGGCGTTCCGCAGGGGTAAGGCTCCTGCAGGCGGAGGAGCTGAGGATCGTCTATATCGGCCTCAACAATGCAAGACCGCCCCTGGATGATCCGCGCGTGCGGCGGGCCCTCAATATGGCCGTCGATGTGGAGGCGATCATCGTGCACGTGCTCTTCGGTGCGGGAAAACGGGCTCGGGGGCTCGTGCCGCCGGCGCTTCGCGGCTCGCCCCAACCGGCGGAGCGCTACCCGTACGATCCCGCGGGGGCGCGCAAGCTTCTCTTGGAAGCGGGTTTTCCGGACGGCTTCCGGATGGAGATCTGGCAGCGGGAGAACCCGGAGGGAGGGAGGATCCTCGAGAGCGTTCAGGGATACCTGGCCCGCATCGGCGTCGAGGTCACCCTCGTGACCCGCGAATGGGGGGGTTTCAAGCAGGCCATAGACCGGGGAACACCCGACGCATTCTATCTCGACTGGTTTGCAGATTACCCCGACGCGGAGAATTTTATCGCCCCCCTCTTTCACTCCGCCAACAGGGGAGGGGGAGGAAACCGAGCGGGATATATGAACGTGAGCGTCGATTCTCTCATCGATGCGGCCGAGCGGTGCGGGGACGACGAGCGGATGCGGTGGGAGCTGTACAGGGAGGCCGAGCGCCGCATCCTCGATGACGCGCCCTGGATATTCCTGTGGTTTCCGGTCAGATACGAAGTCGTTTCGCCGCGCCTTCATGGATACCGCATACCGGCTATCTTCAACGGCCAGCGGTTTCTGGAGGTAACGTTCTAGATGATGTGATGGGAGCCGATTGATAATGGGAGTCGAGCGATGACGATGGGAGCCGATTGATAATGGGAGTCGAGCGATGACGATGGGAGCCTATTGGTGACACGGTTCATACTCAAGCGGATTCTCCTACTCGTTCCGATACTCTGGGGTGTCGTGACCGTCACCTTTCTTCTCATGTACGTCATCCCCGGCGATCCGGTTCTCACCATGGCGGGGGAACGGTACGACGAGGAAACGTTGAGCGAGATGCGCAGGGACCTCGGTCTCGACAAGCCCCTCGCGGTACAGTACATACGGTACCTCGGGCGGGTCATACGCTTCGACCTCGGACGCTCGTTCGTGACGAAGCGGCCGGTGGCGGATGCGATACGGGAGCGTTTCCCGAAGACCCTCATCCTCGCGCTCAGCGCGATGCTCATCGCCGTCGTGTGCGGGGTCGGTATCGGCGTCCTCTCAGCCTGGGGGCGGTTCCCCTGGCTCGGGCGGGCGCTCATGACGGTCTCGCTCATCGGCGTCTCCATACCGGTCTTCTGGCTCGGTCTGCTTCTTATCTATCTCTTTGCGATAAAGCTGTCGATCCTGCCGCCGTCGGGGTACGGGGGCGGATCGCTCGAGCATCTTGTTCTCCCCGCGCTCACCCTTTCGTTTGCATCGATGGCGACGGTGGCTCGCGTGACGCGCTCGGGATTCCTCGACACGATGCACGAGGATTATGTGAGAACGGCCCGGGCGAAGGGACTCGGGGAGACACTGGTAATGGTGAAGCACGTTCTTCGTAATGCACTTATACCGGTTATCACGATCGTCGGCACAGATTTCGGCAGCTACCTGTCCGGCTCGGTGCTGACCGAGACGATCTTCGGCTGGCCCGGCCTTGGACGCATGATAGTCCAGTCGATACTCAGGCGGGATTTCCCGGTGATCCAGGGGGCGGTGCTGTTTATGGCCGTGATCTTTGTGCTTGTAAACCTTATTGTCGACATTAGTTACGGAGCGATCGATCCGCGTATCCGGCAACTCGGGGGTAAGGCGTGAAGGCCCGATCGAGGTTTATACGGAAGTTCTCGCGTCACCGCGGCGCCCTCTTTGGTGCCGTGTGCTTCCTCGTGATCCTCGCCGGAACGCTGCTTGCGAATTTTATAGTGTCTGATTCAGCGAACGAGATCGACCTCGATCACGCCCTCGAGCCCCCCTCGCCCTCGCATCCATTCGGCACCGACGCGTTCGGCCGCGATGTTCTCGCCAGGGTGTTCCTCGGCGCCCGCATATCGCTCAGCGTGGGGTTTCTCGCGAGGACGATCTCGCTCGTGCTCGGCCTCGTGCTCGGCACGCTTGCCGGCTATTTCGGCGGCAGGCTCGATTCGGTCGTGATGCGGCTGGCCGACATAACCTTCGCCTTCCCGACCCTGTTGCTGCTCATCGCCATCATGGCGGTTGTATCTCCCGGTTTGATATCGCTTTTCACGGTTCTCGGCGTCGTCGGCTGGGCGGCCATGGCCCGGCTCGTGAGGGCCCAGGTGCTCTCGGTAAAGGAGCGCGACTACGTTCAGGCGGCGAAGGCGGCGGGTGCGGCCCATCCGACGGTGATCTTCAAGCACGTTCTGCCTCAGTGTATCGCTCCCGTGCTCGTTGTCTATACCCTCGGTCTCGGCATGGCGATAATGGCTGAATCCAGCTTGAGTTTTCTCGGGCTCGGCGTTCAGCCCCCCGAGCCGAGCTGGGGAAGGATGATCTCAGATGGGATTGCATTCATGAGAACGGCGCCCTGGCTCACACTCTTCCCCGGTCTCGTTCTCACCGCCGTCGTATGCTCGCTCAATCTCATCGGCGACGGCATACGGGATGCGGTCGATCCGCATATTACCGTTCTCAGGGGGCTGAGGGACTTTCATGTGAAGGGGAAATAAATGAGTGACGAGATCAAGGTCGTCTCCGCCGCCGTGGCCGAGGCCGAAAAAGAGCTCGGGCTGGACCGGCGATATAGCTATTCACGTATCGGCGCCACGGAGGAAGGTGTGATCGGGGTGGATCTGAGCAGGGCTGAAGTGCTCGAACGTGTGATCGGCCTTCTCACGGCCTACTCGGTAGAGTCGAAACACGATGAAATCGTTGATCTAAGATCGAATGAAGGCGTGCCGGTCCGGCTGAACCTTTTGGCGCCGAAGAGCGTTCTCTGGACCCTCTCGAGCGTGGCCGATGTCAGAAAAGAGCCGGCTCACGAGTCCGAGCTTCTCACCCAGATGATCATGGGTGAGACGGCCGCGCTGCTCGAGTCACGGGGGGAGTGGTACCTCGTTCGCCTCTCCGACGATTATCATGGATATGTGCGGTCCTCGTCGGTGCGTGACACCTCTATCGAGGAAATCGAGACGTATGTGCAGGGGATGAACGCGCGCGTCGAGGCAAAGGTCGGCTATGTTCTCTCCGAGCCGGTCGAAGGGAGTCAACCCGTGTCCGATATCGTCTCGGGCACGCATCTCGCCGTTCTCGGGCGAACGGGCGGTTTCAAGAATGTGGTCCTGCCGGGGGGTAGAGAAGGGTATATGAGGGTGGGCGATCTCGGGCCTCAACGACAGGGCGGAGCGCCGGATCGCGAATCAATCGTGCGCAGGGCGCACCGGTATCTCGGCATCCCCTACCTGTGGGGCGGGACCTCGGCGAAGGGCTTCGACTGCTCCGGACTGGTAAAACGCGTATATCTCGAGGAGGGGATAACGCTTCCCCGCGATACTGATAGTCAGTCACTCGTTGGCAAGAAAATTACCACCGCCGGGCTCGGGAGGGCCGAGCCGGCCGACCTTCTTTTTTTCGGTGAGGGGGGTGCCGTCAGTCACGTCGCTATCTATATTGGAAATAAACGATTTATACATTCAAGGGGGGAGGTCGGAATCGGTAGTCTCGACGCGGATGATTCCCTCTATGAGGGGAGCTTGGCAGAGATATTGCGGTTCGGCCGTTCGATAGTATCGTGATAAAACGGCGCCGGCGCCGCGATGCGTCCCGGCTTGCAGAGTTTGGGAGAAAATAAAATTTCGACCGATTATAAAAAAAATGTTGACAAGGATGGGGTAAAGGTATAATTTTTCGTCCAATTAAAACGGAAGGGTTCGAGGCCTGGTGAAAGGGGGTAATCTCGAGCATTTTCTGAAGGCGTAATAAGATTGAAAATTCCGGAGCGGGCCTGTGGCAACGGCTGCAGGTACCAATCTGTCTGGGCTCGAAACGTGAAAGGGGGCCGCGGAGACAAGATTTCAAGCGCCGGGGGGGCGCATCGTCGATTCAACCTGGGAACTATCCGCTACTCGAAAGCGGTCATATAGAATGAATGTTCCTGGAAGTGTTCTCCCCGCAAAATGGGGATATCTTACAGGAGGTTACTAATGAAGAAGGTACTTACACTCTCACTCGCGATTGCGCTGGCGGCCCTCTTTGCCATGCCGGCCAATGCGACCGAGAGTAGAGTGATAGCGTTGGGTACGGGCAATAACTACCTCGAGGACGATTACAACATCTTCTGGTATCCCGGCACGCTGCCCAACTACGCCAACACCGTATTCATGACGGTTGATGGATCTAACTTCGATGGCGAAGAAAATGGAAATCTCAGGCTCAATATCGGCATGACATACGGACTCGGCGAGGACAATCAGTACGGTGTTCTTGGAATGTGGTTCTGGCACCGGGATCCGGGCCTGAATCCGCTAGGCACTGAGGGTGGTTGCACCTGGGCGGGAAAGGGCCTCTTCAACGATTGGCTCGACCACAAGTTCGCCATCATGTGGGGTTATCAGATGGAGGGCGCTTCGATAGGTATCGGCTTCCTGCGCGCCGACAACTCGACGCAGATTACAGACACCACCCCGACGGATGCCACCACAGATAATCATACTGCCTACACCACCTTGAACGCCGGTGTGCGCTTCGATATCGGTGATAACATGTACATGGATATCGCCTTCGATTACAGCTGGGCACAGTACAAGAGGGAATATTCGACCACCACACCGCCAGTGTCGTACGACAGGCAGCAGGATAAGAACAAGAAGTATGCGTTTCGGGCCCGTGCGTTCCATGAGTGGAAAGAGAACTTCGTCTTTGTTCCGTACTTCATGTACCAGAGCTTCGACTTCATGCTCAAATCAGACGAATCACCTTACAACCACTATGGTGACAAGGCAACGAACTTCGTTTTCGGCCTGGGAGCCAACATCACCGTCAACGAGGACAACCTGATCGTCTTTGCGCTCGATCTCTACGACGACTGGAATCGTAAGCCGTCGGAGAATCCGGAAGACCAGAGCTACGAGGAAAAGTCTACGGCCTTCCCGCGGTTCTACCTCGGTCTCGAGAGCGATGTCACAGACTGGCTGACCTTCCGTGCCGGCGGCAATCATGAGCTGGTAAGGACGGAGTCCAAATGCAAGACCGGTCCCGATCCCGAAGATTCGAGAACAACTATTCAGACGGGGTCCGATTTCGATATGTATCTCGGCCTCGGTTTCCATGTCGGTGACTTCGACATCGACTGCGTTCTCAATCCTTCGGTTCCGCTCTACATGGGCTACTGGCTGACTGGTTTCCAGCCTGGCTACGGCGAAGAGGGAAGCCGGCCGATCTGGATGATCAGCGCCCTGTACCACTTCTAAGCCTGAAGCGGCTGCTAGAGCCGACAAACGAGGGGGGCGTTTCTCGCCCCCCTTTTTTATATCCTTCGCAAGAAGACGGATAGATCGCACATCGCTCGCTCGCCCGGTGAACGAACCCGATCTTTTTTCAATTCAATCACCAGGTCCCGCCTGAAAAGATTTATCATTCCCCGAATTCCAACTAATTTCCGTTATGGCCTGCTCCTTGCGACTGTTTTAAGTCGTTTTACAACAAAGGGGTGACGTGTACTTTTTTTACTATATCCCGATCGGGCTCGATATCGATGTGCGGCGCAGGACGTCGATCACCTATTTTATCGCTGTGCTCTCTGTTACCCTTTTTCTCTTATATAATTACCGTCCCGCCGGTCCGTGGTGGAATCTCGTGAATCTCGCCTTTTTTCCCTCCGCGCCCACCGTCTGGAGCGCCATGACGTACGCCTTCCTCCACGCCGGTTACCTGCACATCGCCGGAAACGTCGTTTACCTTGTCATCTTCGGCCGTGCCGTCGAGGGGAGTTTCGGTCCGGGGAGATTCTTTTTCATCTACATGCTCTCTGCCCTGATCGGAGCCTATACGCATGTCGCGTTCGTCCGGTTCATGGTCCCGGCCTATGCGCACATACCCGTTGCGGGCGCTTCGGGTGCGACATCTGGATTGCTCGGCGCATATATGGTGCGTTTCTACTATAGCAAGATCCGGGTGGCGTACTGGACCTTTTTCCCCCTTCAGGGCGTGAACAAAGCAGGTAAGGCTTCGGTGCCCGTCATCTGCGCCATATTCTTCTGGTTCGTCCTGCAGGGGGTGCAGGTGGCCGTTCAGACAGGTGGCGCCGGTGTTCGCGCCGCATACAGCGTTCATATCGGTGGATTTCTCGCCGGGATGGCACTCGCCCTTCTCTTCGGCGCGCAGTCCCTCGCCCGCGCGGAACGGCGGCTCGCGAAGGCGAGAAATTACTTCCGGCAGGCAAACTGGTTCGCCTCACAGGGGGAGTACATCAATTATCTCGCCCAGAGGCCCGATGACGCGGCGGCTCACGCCGAAACGGCGCGCGTCTATGTCTGCGCGCGTGAGACAGGAAACGCGGCGTCCCACTATCGGAAGGCGATCGGGATCTTCATTGAAAAGGGCGATCTCGGCGGCGCCGAAGGGGTATTCGCCGAAGCGATGCGCGCAATACCGAAATTCTCGCTCGCCTGTGAAACGCACCTCGATCTCGCCTACTGCATGGAGCGAACGCTCAAGTTCAGCTCCGCCATGCGGGCCTACGAGAATTTCATGGAACGGTACAGGTGGTCACGGGAGGCGCCGTTGATACTGCTGCGTATGGCGGGCCTGCTCGAGAACCGGTTCAAAAGGCCGGACGGGGCGCGCGAATGCTTCGAGCGGCTCGTGACTGAGTACCCGGCTGACGTCTGGGTGAATTTCGCGCAGCACGAGCTCGACCGCATCGAAAGATCTGGAGTCCGCCGCGAGGACTAAAATAGCTTGAACAAAAAAGAGCCTTTTGTTAGTTTTTGAGCCGTTGATGTTGGGTGGTGCGGGGTGAACGGCAATAAAAAATCTTCGCTCGAGGCCCTGAGATCGAGGGGTATTGTACGGGGGCTCGAGAGGGTAGGTGACGCGGAGCTCCTCGCAATTGTTCTCGGACCGGCACGGAGCCGCTCGAGTGGGGCGATTGCGCAGGAGTTGATGGATTGCTACGGGGACCTGGCCGGGGTCGGAAGGGCCGAAGTCGAGGAGCTCGTTGTGATGGAGGGAATCGGTCCCGCGGGCGCCTTGAGGCTCAGAGCTTCTTTCGAATTGGGCAAGCGATGCATCGTCAGTTGTAAGGAAAGATCTATTAAGAAGATACGTTCTCCCGAGGATGTTGCCGGTCTGATGATTCCCGAGATGAGGGAGCTCGATCGTGAGCATTTCAAGGCCGTCCTGCTCAACACGAAAAACGGGATTATCCGTATTGTCACCGTCGCGGTCGGCTCTCTCAACGCGGCCCTCGTGCATCCGCGTGAGATTTTCAAGGCGGCGGTGGTTGCCAGTGCGGCGGGCATGATTCTTGTTCATAACCATCCCACCGGCAACCCCGAGCCGAGCCGCGAAGATCGGGATCTGACAGTTCGATTTACCCGCTGCGGGGAGTTGATGGGAATAGAACTGGTGGACCACATCATTATCGGTGGAGACCGTTTTGTCAGCATGCGGGAGCGGGGGCTCATAGCAGTCTGAAAGGAAGGAAGATATTGTTCGGGCGCCTGGCAAATTATTTTACAAACGATATCGCGATCGACCTCGGAACGGCGAACACGCTCGTCTACCTGAAAGGTGACGGGATCGTTCTGAACGAGCCTTCCGTGGTTTCGGTCGATCAGAAGACAAAGAAAGTGTATGCCGTCGGAGCCGAAGCGAAGGCGATGCTCGGCAAGACACCCGATCACATCGTGGCGATTCGGCCGCTCAAGGACGGCGTCATAGCCGATTTCGACATAACCGAGGTCATGCTGAGAGAGTTCATCCGCAAGTCACAGAAGAAGCGCTTCTTCGTCAGGCCGCGGATCGTGATAAGCGTGCCTTCGGGCATAACGGAGGTCGAACGAAGGGCCGTAACTGATTCCGCGCAGAATGCGGGCGCGAGGGAGGTATACCTCGTCGCAGAGCCGATAGCGGCGGCTATCGGCGTAGGCCTTCCGGTGGATAAGCCGTCGGGAAACATGGTTATCGACATCGGCGGCGGAACGACGGAGATAGCCGTTATCGCGCTCAACGGCATTGTGACCGACATCTCGATTCGTGTCGGCGGGGACGAGATGGACGAAGCGATCGTTCAGCATATCAAGAAGGCGTACAATCTCCTGATCGGTGACCAGACGGCCGAACATGTCAAGATGGTGATTGGATCCGCAGCAAGACTCAAGAAGGAAGAGGAAATGGAGATCAAGGGGAGGGATCTCGTTTCAGGGATACCGAAGATCCTCAAGATCTCCAGTGTCGAGATCCGCGAGGCGCTCGCAGAACCGGTCGCCCAGATCGTCGCGGCGCTCAAGACGGCGCTCGAGCAGACTCCTCCGGAACTTGCAGCGGATATCGTGGATAGAGGGATTGTCATGACGGGTGGAGGTTCGATGTTGAGAGGTCTCGAAATTCTCCTCAAGGAGGAGACGAATCTGCCGATCAATGTGGTCGAAGACCCCTTGACGTGTGTCGTGCTCGGGAGCGGTAAGATTCTTGGATCACTCCACCTGTACGAGAGAGTCATTATAAAAAGCTCCCGCTTTTAAGCATGCAATTTTTATCCTTCCTTTTCGATAAGCATCTCGACAAAACAGTACTGGCTATTGCTGTCACAGCGTCGATCGTGCTTCTCACGCGGCATGACGAGAGCATGGTCAACGCCACCCGTGAAATCAGCGATCTCCTGCTCTACCCGGTTATAAAGGTCGAGGGGAACTTCTCGAATGTCAAGGCCCTGCGAACGGAAAATGACAGCCTGCGGGTCAGGGTCGCTGAGCTGAGCCATGAACGGGAACGGCTGCTTCAGTACCGCGACGAGCGCGACCGCTTGCGTAAACTGATCGGTCTTCGTGAAGACCCGGCGTTCAGTCTGCGCCCGTGCGAGGTGGTCGCCCGATCTTCAAACCGCTTTCACCATGCAATAACGATCGACCGGGGGGACAAGGACGGAGTCAGGGCGGGGATGGCGGTCGTCGGCTATCAAGGCATCGTCGGCCGCGTTACGCAGGTCTTTCTGCACTCGTCGAGAGTGCTGCTACTCAACAACAAATCGATATCGGTCAGCTGCATCGACAAGCGGAGCCGCATAATGGGGGTCCTCGAGTGGGAACGCGGGAATCTCTTCCGGCTCGAATATGTGGGCAGGGAGGAGGACGTTTTGCCGGGGGACACGCTTATCACGAGCGGTCAGGGGCGCCTCTTCCCGAAGGGTTTTCCCGTGGGAACGGTCTTTCAGGTGGCCGACGAATGGGGCGGATTCTCGAGAAGGGTGGGTGTTATCAGCACCACCGATCTCAACAAACTCGAAGAGCTCTTTGTGGTTCTCGGCGGGAAGGATCTTAAAGACGAGCGCGTCTTCGACATGATGGAAGACGTCGAGGATCGCAAGCGTTAGAAGGAGAAGAGGTGCGTTTAGTTTTCATCGTGGTGTGTGCGCTGATTGTTTTTGTCCTGCAGGTCAAGCTCGTTCCCGAACTGTCGATAGGGGGTGCTGCACCTGAATTGATGCTTATCATGCTCGTCATGATTTCCCTTAAGTTGTCTCCCGCGCCGGCTATCATTGCCGGATTCCTCCTCGGATTTCTCCTCGATCTCGGAAACGCCCTGCACCTCGGGGCGAACGCCATGGCTTTTTCGATCATCGCCTACGGCGTTTCACACATCGGCGGCGGGTACCTTCCGGAGGGTGTTTTCTTCAAGGGATTTCTTGTTTTTGTGACATCGCTGTTCAAGGACGTGGTTGTTCTCGCTATCATGACCGGATTCGATATCCCCGACATGCTGCATCTTCTGTTCAGGTATTCGTTGCTCACTGCCCTGTATTCCGCGGTGGTTGGAATGATCGTCTTTACGCTTCTTCGGCCCCTCATGAGAAGGATGGTTCGTTCCAATGTCGGCATTTGATCGGCAATCTGCCTCTATTCTCGATTTTCGAAAGAAAACGCTGCTCCTAGCGCTCTTTTTAGTGCTCGTCGTGCTCACAATGAGGCTCTTCTATCTGCAGGTCATACGCCATGGTCACTATAACAGGCTCGCTATTACCAACAGGGTGCAGCGGGAGCGCATCATCGCGCCGCGGGGGCTGATCCGTGCGCGGGATGGATCGAAGCTCGTCGTCAACGCACCGACGTACCGGATCAGCATTCTCCCCGGCATGATCCATGGCCGGCAGGAACGCCTTTCGCTCGCCTGCGAATGGCTGGGTATCGACGAGCAGAAACTTCTCGAAGACCTCGCCGAGTGGCGTGGGAGATACGCCGACGGGAGGGGAATGCCGGTCGTCCAATCCGCCAGCAAAGAGCAGATATCGGTCCTGCGCGAGCTTCGCACGCAGCTTCCCTTCTTCAGGCTCGAGATGAAGCCGAGGCGCCAGTATCCCGAGGGGACGATGGCGGTCCACATTCTCGGGTATGTCGGGGAAGTCACCGATGAAGAGCTGAGCAACGGGAATGATCTACATGCGGGGGACCTCATCGGAAGGACCGGCGTCGAAAAGACGTACGATCGATATCTGCGTGGGGTGGACGGCATCAGGCTGATGGAAATCAGCGCCGAGGGCACGAGAATCGGCGAGATCAGCGGATTTTTCGAAGACGATGAAATGGAGCAGTTACTCACTCCACAGCCGCCGGTTCCCGGCAACGATGTATACCTCAGCCTCGATATGAATCTGCAGAGGGCCGTCGAGAAGATATTCAAATGGAAACGGGGAGTTGTCATTATCATGAATCCGCGAAACGGCGCGATACTCGCCGCCGTCAGCCGTCCCCCGTACAACCCGAATATCTTTCTCGAAGGAGTGAGCGAGACGAGGTGGAAGTCGCTCTACGAGGATCCCGCAAAGCCGCTCTTCAACAGGACCGTGCAGGCGACGTATCCGCCGGGATCGGTGTTCAAGCTCGTAACCGCCTACGCCGCCCTTTGCAACACGGTCATCTCGAGTAACAGCTATATGCAACCGTGCTTCGGGACGTATAAATTCGGCAACCGGTACTTCGGGTGCTGGAAGCCCGGAGGGCACGGCTCCCTGTTGCTTTACGGCGCTATCGTGAACTCCTGTAATGTCTATTTCTATCAGGTCGGTGAGCTGCTGACCGCGAACCAGTTCTCCGACGCCGGGAAACTCTTCGGGTACGGGAAAAAAACGAAGATCGATCTCCCGAGCGAGGCAAGGGGCATCCTGCCGGATCATGCCTACTTCGACCGCCGGTTCGGGAAGCGGAAGTGGACGAAGGGGCATCTGCTCAACTATTCGACAGGTCAGGGAGAGCTGCTGGCAACGCCGATTCAAATCTGTTCGATGGCTGCGGTTTTTGCGAACGGTGGTAGGTGGGTAGAGCCTCACTGTGTTGAAAAGATCTTCGATGTCGAGGGAAGGATCGTCTACGAGGGAAAGAAGCAGGGAAACGTTATCCCCGGGATCGATAGAAGCAAGTTGCATATGATTCGAAACGCAATGAGAGGTGTCATTGCCGATAAGAAAGGCACGGGCAGAGCGGCTGCTGTTCCCGGTTTCGCCATCGCGGGAAAGACAGGAACGGCCCAGAATCCTCACGGTGAGGACCATGCGCTTTTTGTGGCGTACGGACCGGCCGATAGCCCTGAGATCGTGATAACGGTTATAATGGAAAATGCGGGACACGGCGGAGCGATGGCGGCCCCGATAGCGCGTGAGATTTTTTCGTCGTATTTTATCCCCGTTGCCGGAGCTGACGGTACGGTCGATTTCATGGTGCTGTCCGACGACGCGGACTGATAGAAGAAACGCTTACTATTTTGATTCTCAGCGTTCTGTGATGAACGAGGTTTTATCGTGGCGGAACGAATATTTAGAAATCTCGACTGGTTGATTTTCGTCCCCGTGCTCCTGCTCATCGGGATGGGGCTTCTGACACTCTACTCGGTGGAACACATACCGCCGGACCTGAGAACCACGTTCCCCGAAGGCGGCGGTCAATTCTTCGAGCGCCAGCTCATCTGGACGGCGCTCGGATTCATCGTTCTCGTGATGGCTCTCGCGCTGCCTTTCAAGTACTTCGAGGGTCTCGCGACGCTGTTTTACGCCGCCGGCCTCGTCCTGCTCGTCGTGTTGCTGCTGCTGGAGAAGAGCAGCCGTTGGCTCGCATTCGGAGGTTTCAGGATCCAGCCGAGCGAGTTCATGAAGATCGGCGTGATTTTCTTTCTCGCGCGGTACCTCTCGGGAAAGGGAAGCGATCCTAACAGATTCAGGGTTCTCGCCCTCTCTTCGCTTGTCGTGATCGTTCCTCTCGTGCTCGTCGCGAAGCAGCCCGATCTCGGAACGGCGCTCGTCTATCCCGCGCTGCTGATTTCCATGTTGTACTGGAGGGGGTTGAGTGAAAATGCGCTGATACTATTTCTTTCTCCCATCGTGATGGCCTTCTTGACGGTGTACAGTCCCCAAGACATCGAACGCTGGAACTATCCCGTCTTTCTTTTCATATTTTTTATCATCATTCTTGTTTTTGCATTCCGACGAAGAAAAAATATCATATACAGTGTATCACTGGTGGGGATGAACCTCGCGGTCATGTTGATCGTGCCCACCTTGCTCGGCAAGCTCAAGATCTACCAGCAGAAGAGGATTCTCGCGTTTCTTAATCCAGAATCCGACATACTGGGAACAGGCTGGCAGGTGTACCAATCGAAAGTGGCGATCGGTTCGGGCGGCTTTCTCGGAAAGCAATACCTCCAGGGCACGCAGAAGCTCCTCGCCTTCCTGCCGGAACGGCATTCCGATTTTGTCTATGCCGTGCTGAGCGAAGAGCTCGGATTCCTCGGAGCGATTGTCGTCCCGCTGCTCTTTTCCATTGTAATCGTACGGGGGCTCTATCTCGCGATAAGCGTCAAGAACCGGTTTGCTTCACTCGCCATCATCGGTATCTGCGCATATTTTGCCTTTCATGTTTTCATAAATATCGGCATGACGGTCGGCCTTGCTCCCGTAACCGGCCTGCCACTTCCATTTTTGAGTTACGGCGGGAGCTCCATGATGATAAGCTGTTTCTTGATCGGAATGCTTCTGAATTTCAGCGTGCGCTTCTATGAATACTAACCGGTATTGACGACGAAACGAGAGGAGAGCAAGGTGCATCCGATACTGATCGAGCTCGGCAAATTCAGGATATACTCATACGGCTTCATGCTCGCACTGAGTTTCTTTGTCGGCATTCTCCTTGCGGGCAAACGGGCGGAGAAACAGGGGATGCGTAAGGAGGTTATATACGATCTCAGTATCATCCTGATCCTGGCGGCCGTGATTGGATCGAGAAGCCTGTACATTCTCACACACCGGGAGCACTACCACGGCGTCATCGATATCATCGCCCTCTGGCAGGGAGGTGCGACCTATTACGGCGGCCTCGGTCTCTGTATCATCGGGGCCGGCGTCTATCTCAGAATAAAAGGTGTTTCGTTCTTCAAGGTCGCCGATATCTGCTCTCCATCGATCGCACTCGGCGTCTTTATCACGAGGCTCGGGTGTTTCTTGAGCGGCTGCTGTTTCGGCGTTCCCACCGATTCGGGACTCGGTATGGTTTTTCCTCCCGATTGCCCCGCCGGACATTTGTACACCGGCGTTTCCATCCATCCGGCTCAGCTCTATGCTTCTTTCGCCGGGTTGATCATCTTTATTGCTCTCGTCTTTATCAGCAGGCGCAAGAGGTTCGATGGATATACGTTCGGATTTCTCTGCATTCTCTACGGAGCGGCGAGGTTCTCCGTTGATTTTTACCGCTACTACGAGGAATACACGAACTTTTTCTCCGGCTACCTGACGATCAGTCAGTTTATGAGCATATTCCTCATGCTATGCGGATTTCTCATTCTCGGCATCATGTCGAGGAGAGCGAGGTAAACGGAAAGCATGCGCCTTCCTCCGGCAACGGGTGCTCTGTATTAAGAGCCCTTTTTGGGATTATGGCGCGCCTGATCGATTGTCGGCGCAGCGGTTCATTAAACGGATCTTGCATATCGGGATTGGGTGGTGCAGTGGCGGTTGGGTTCATAAATCTCGTTTTCGATCTTTTTATCTCCGCAAAGTGTCTGAGATGCGACTCGAACCTTTCGCCTCCGGATCCGGACGGGTGTTATCGCATCCCCCATGGATGGCCCGCGGAGACGATCGAATTTCTCGGCGCCGACTTCTCGATCGATATCCTCGGCAAAATCCCCATACCGGCGAGGATTCTCTGCTCGGGGTGCTGGCTCGATCTCGAACCGGCATCCGCAGCGGTGACACTTTCCGTCGGCGAGCGGAAAGAACAAACAGACCGGACGCACGTGCAACTCATCACGCCATTCTATACGAACGATACGCTTCTCGAGGTAATCCATTTTCTCAAATTTTCTTCCGGCAGGACGTCCGCGCCGCCCCTGTCATGGTGGCTGGCGCTTTCATTGTCGCGGCACGTCGAGAAGCACCGTCCGGGAGGATTCATACGGCCGCTCGTGATTCCGGTACCGCTTCATCCTTCACGGCGGCGCTCCCGCGGTTATAATCAGGCAGCCGATCTGGCAAAGTACACGGCCGGCCGTGCCGGGATCGATATGAGCCGGACGGTGTTGCGGCGCATCAGAAAAACGAAGCCCCAGGCGAATCTCGAGCCCGAGGAGAGGGCGGAAAATGTGCGCGGCGCCTTCGAGCTCGTTGATTTGGGTATCGTACGGGGAAGGGATGTCATAGTGATCGATGATCTCGTGACCACCGGGGAGACGGCACGGGCATCCATCGCCGCCCTGGGTCGCGGCCGTCCCGCATCGATAACGGTGCTTGCCGCGGGAAGGCCGAAGAGGTTCGGGATATGAAGTTGCCTCGAGCGTTGAGATCGGCAAGCGATGCTGCGCCAGGCGTTGGAAATGGCTTTTTCTCGAAAAAGCGTCGTAACCCGTTGTCAAATAAGAAGCGCTACTCCCGACGTCGGGAGTGAAATTATCCCCGGTGTCACATATCTACGAATCGTTCCGGCCAGAGGATACACCCGATACGGGGAGTGATACTTTCCCATGCAGCTGCGGGCCACATACTATTAAGCTGCCGGCCTCGCGCCCGGCGGCGCGCGTCTTATTACGAACGCAGAAATTACGGTAAAGCTGTTGTGCTTGACATCACAGATTTTTTATGCCATATTTGCTTTCGTTCTCAAGTCATTCGAAGGAGGATAACGTGCTTGTTACTAACAAGTTACTGCTTGACAAGGCCCAGCAGGGCGCGTATGCCGTGGGTGCTTTCAATATAAACAACATGGAGTTTGTCCAGGCCATTACGGGCGCGGCGGAAGAGCTCATGAGCCCCGTGATACTCGCGGTTTCGGAAGGTGCGATCAAGTACGCCGGTTTCAGCTACCTCGTCTCTCTCGTACATCTCGCCGCCGAGGAGCGGGAGATCCCGATGTCCCTGCATCTCGATCACGGCCGGGACATGGAGGTCATCGAGCAGTGCATTGAGGACGGGTTCACCTCCGTGATGATCGACGGTTCCCACCTTCCCTTCGAGGAGAACATCGCCGTGACGAAGGCGGTAGTCGAGAAGGCTCGGGCCAAGGGTGTGTCCGTCGAGGGAGAGCTCGGACGTCTCGCGGGGATTGAGGACAACATCTCGGTGGAAGAGAAGGACGCGCTGCTCACCGACGTCGCCGAAGCGAAAGAGTTTGTCGAGCGGACCGGAATCGATGCCCTAGCCATCGCCGTCGGGACCTCGCACGGGGCATACAAGTTCAAGGGGAAGGCGAATCTCGCGCTCGAACGGATCACGGAGATCGCCGATGTCGTCGACATCCCGCTCGTCCTGCATGGTGCATCCGGTGTGAAGAAGGAGAACGTGGATATAGCAAACAGCTTCGGTGCCGAGCTGGGGGACGCCAAGGGTGTTCCCGACGAAGCGATCGTCGAGGCGGTAACGCGTGGCATCTGCAAGGTGAACATAGATACCGACATGCGCATCGCTTTCCTCGCTTTCCTGAGAAAGGCGCTCTCGGAAAAACCGGAGAACATAGATCCGAGAAAATACCTGAGCGCGGCCCGTGAGGCCGTCGGCCAGGTGGTCAGGGAAAAAGTAACGTTGCTGCGCAGTGAGGGACGGGCATCCTAGGCATGCATGAGCTCCGCGCATTGAAAGGAGATGGAGATGGCAATCAATGTGGCGATTAATGGATTCGGGCGTATCGGAAGGCTCGTTTTTCGAAAAGCTTTCAAGGACTCGCTCTTCAATATCGTTGCAGTGAACGACTTGACCGATTCGGCAACGCTCGCACACCTTCTGAAATACGATTCCGTTCATGGGATATTTCCCGATGAGGTCCTCTGCGATAGCAAAGAATGCATTGAGGTCGGCGGCAAGAAAACCAAGATCCTCGCGCAGAGGGATCCCGCGAAGCTCCCGTGGAAGGAGCTGAAAGTCGATGTCGTCATCGAATCTACAGGAATATTCAGAAAGCATGAACAGGCGGAGATGCATCGTACGGCGGGCGCGCGGAAGGTCATCATCTCGGCGCCGTCTCCCGACCCCGATATTATGATCCTCATGGGCGTCAATGAGCAGCTCTACGACAAAGAGAAACACCATATTATCTCAACCGCTTCCTGTACGACGAACTGCCTCGCGCCGATTGCGAAGATCCTCAACGACTCCTTCGGCCTCGAATACGGGCTCATGACGACGATTCATGCGTATACGAACGATCAGCGCATTCTCGATTTCCCGCACAAAGATCTGCGCAGGGCACGCGCCGCAATGCTATCAATGATACCGACGACCACGGGCGCCGCCAAGGCGGTCGGTGTGGTTCTGCCGGAGCTCGAGGGAAAACTCAACGGCATCGCCGTTCGTGTTCCGGTTCCCGACGGGTCCATCGTCGATCTCGTGGTAACGTTGAAGAAGAGTGCCACGGTCGAGGAAGTCAACGAGGCGGTCAGAATGGCGGCGGAGGGGCCGATGAAGGGTATCGTCGAATACTGCGTCGAACCGATCGTTTCGGTGGATATCATCGGGAACGTGCATTCGTCGATATTCGACAGTCTTTCTACGATGCAGATTTCGCCTCACATGTTCAAAATCCTGTCCTGGTATGACAACGAAGCCGGTTATGCGATGCGAATGGTCGACATGATGAAGGTCATCGCCGGTTGATCGATCGCTTCTGAAGATGGAGAGGAGTCAGAGATAGCTACTTCAGTAGGTAAAAACAGGAGGAAAAAATCTTTGAGGAAGAAGACGCTCGAGGATGTAGAGCTGAAAGGACGAAGGGTCCTGATGCGTGTCGATTTCAACGTCCCGCTATTAAAGGACGGTGATGTGGCGGATGATACGAGGATACGGGCGGCGCTGCCGAGCATCGAATATGCCGCCGGGGCGGGTGCATCGATCGTCCTCGTTTCTCATCTCGGGAGGCCGAAGGGCAAGAAGGATCCCAACCTGAGCCTCAAGATCGTCGCCTACCGGCTCAGTGAGCTCACCGATTGTCCGGTGAAATTCTCCGAAGACTGCATCGGAGACGAGGCCGAACGGAAGGTCGGGGCGCTGCTCGCCGGCGAGATTCTTCTCCTCGAAAACGTCAGGTTCTACACCGAGGAAACCGATAACGACCCTGATTTCGCCCGCAAACTTGCCGGGTACGGCGATGTCTTTGTCAATGACGCCTTCGGAACGGCTCATCGCGCACATGCATCGACGGTGGGGGTGACCGAGTACTTCGATGAGAAGGTTGCCGGATTTCTCCTGACCAAGGAGATCGAGGTTCTCGAAGGGCTGATTGGAAAGCCGAAGCATCCCTTTGTTGCGGTGATGGGAGGGGCGAAGGTTTCGGGGAAGATCGATCTCATCAAGAACCTCCTCGGAAAGGTCGACCGGATTCTGATAGGAGGCGCCATGGCGTATACCTTTTTCAAGGCCGTCGGCCTCGAGATCGGACATTCGCTCCTCGAAGAGGAGCTCCTGCCGCTGTGCAGGGAACTGATGGATTCTGCCGGCACGGGAGAGAAACGTCAGATCTACCTACCAGTCGATTGTGTCGTCGCCAAAGAGATAAAGAACAGCGCAGAGCACAAGATGGTGTCCACCGGGGATATACCGGAAGAGTGGGTCGGTGTCGATATCGGAGAGAAGACCGTCGAAGTCTTTCGAGGGGAACTCGAGGGGGCGAAGACCGTCTTCTGGAACGGCCCGATGGGCGTTTTCGAGATGTCGAACTTCGCGTCGGGCACAAAGAGGATCGCGAAGATCATCGCGGATTTGACTCAGCGTGGCGCCTCGACCGTCGTCGGCGGCGGTGACAGTGTCGCCGCTTTGAATCAACTCCATCTGAGGGATAAAATCACGCACATATCAACCGGCGGCGGCGCTTCTCTCGAGCTCCTCGAAGGCAAGAAACTTCCCGGTGTCGAGGCGCTCAGTGACACGCAGTGAGGTGCGAACATGCGAAGAACGATAATCGCCGGTAACTGGAAAATGAACAAGGATCATCGTGAGGGGGCTGCCCTCGCGAGAGAGATTCGCGATGGCGTGAAGGGAAGAGAAATCGCGTCTGAGATCGTCCTGATCCCACCATTTACGACCCTGCCGGATGTGAGCCGTGAGCTCGAGGGCTCCGGCATAATGATCGGCGGACAGAACCTCTACCACGAGGAAAGAGGAGCGTATACGGGGGAAATATCGGGTCTCATGCTCCGTGCCGTCGGCTGCACGTACGTTCTCGTCGGCCATTCGGAGAGAAGGCATGTGATAGGTGAAGGAGGGGAGCTGCTCGCAAAGAAGCTCAGGGCCGCGCTCGTGTCCGATCTCATGCCGATCCTGTGTGTCGGGGAACTTCTCGAGGAACGTGAAGCCGGCAAGGCGGGCGATGTCGTTATCAAGCAGCTGGTCGAGGTGCTCGATGGACTCGCGCCCGGTGAGTTCTCGCGGGTCGTCATCGCATACGAACCCGTGTGGGCGATCGGTACGGGAAAGACGGCGACGTGTCAAGACGCATCCGAGATGCATGCCGTGATCCGGTCCCGTGTAGAGAAGATGTTCGGATCAGAGGCGGCGCAGGAGACGCCCGTTCTCTACGGCGGCAGCGTCAAACCGCAGAATGCGGCGGAGTTGCTCAGTGACAGCGAAATCGACGGCGTTCTCGTCGGCGGCGCCTCGCTCGAGGCCGCATCCTTCATCGGGATCATCTTTCCCACACCCAGAGACAAATAAGTTGACTGCAGCCCGTTTTTTCATTAAACTAATTCTTTGATAAGGTTGGTGATACGATGCTTTTTAGCGTATTCATAACGATCCATGTCATAACGTGTGTGCTGTTGATTATCGTGGTCCTCATGCAGTCGAGCAAGGGTGGGGGTCTCTCCGGCTCTTTCGGCGGCATGGGTGGCCAGACGATTTTCGGTGGGCGTGAGACGGCCACATTCCTGAGCAAGCTGACAACATATCTTGCTGTTATATTTATGGTTACGTCTCTCACGCTGGCGTTCCTCTCTGCCGGCAGGGGTGGTATTGAGCAGAGCAGCGCCCTGCGGAGGGCCGCCCAGCGGCAGCAGCAGTGGGGAACTATAGTTCCTGAGGAGCAAAAGGATCTGGACGAGATTCTCCAGCCTCCCGTTACCGAAGAGGGAACCGAAGGAGCAGAAAACGCAGCCGACAGCCTGAGAACAGAATGATCGGGCGTTTCTATTCTACATAAACATTGAATGATCATTGTGCCGGGATGGTGGAACTGGTAGACACGCTACTTTGAGGGGGTAGTGGGCGAAAGCCTGTGCGGGTTCGAGTCCCGCTCCCGGCATTACATTCCCCGGTGTTCGAGACGCGGGTGGCGTAACCCGCGTTTTTCTTTTTTGCGTTGTCTAATACCGCCCCTGCATCTATAGTGAATTCGAAGAAAACCGGGAAACGTGCTGGTCCTGCCAGAAGGGGGAGATAATCATGAAATCGATATTGCTGATACTCGTCATCACGTCGCTGCTTGCGGCAGCGCTGCATGCCGAAACGGTAAAAAGCACCGCGGCGGATCGCAAGGATGTGTCCGTGACGATTTACAACAGGAACCTGGGGCTTGTGCGCGAGGTCCGAACGCTGTCTATTCCATCGGGAACGGTTTCGCTCGAATTCCGCGATGTCGCTTCAGAGATCAACGCCAAGTCGGTGCGGGTCGAGGCGATCAAGGGGCTGCCGGGATTCACTATTCTTGAACAAAATTACGAGTTCGATCTCATGAGCCCGGAAAAGCTCATGGAGAAATATGTGGGACGGAGCGTCGAGCTCATGGTGAAACACCCCCGGACGGGGGCCGAAACGGTGTTCGCGGCCGAGCTGCTCAGCATGAAGGGAGGTCCGGTGTACCGGATCGACGGAAAGATCCACGTTGGTCATCCCGGCAGGGTGGTTCTGCCTGAGATCCCGGGCAACCTGATATCGCGACCGACGCTCATCTGGCTCGTCGACGGAAAAGGGGGCAAGGGTGAAATCGAAGCTTCTTATCTTACTTCCGGAATGGGATGGCGGGCGGATTACGTGGCACTTCTCGGCAAGAAAGACGATGCGATGGATGTCACCGCCTGGGTGACATTGACGAATACGAGCGGGGCAGGCTATGAAGACGCAAAGCTGAAACTCGTGGCCGGCGAGATCCACCGGGCGGAGCAGAGAAGGCCGAAAGCGAGGGGGATATATATGGTGGAGGCTCCCGCCGAAATGGAAATGGCCGAAGAAGAGCTCTTCGAGTACCATCTCTACACCCTTCCGAGACGGACGACGATCAAGGATAACCAGACAAAGCAGGTCGAGCTCCTGCGGGCGAACGAGGTGGGTGTGTCGAAGGAGTACGTTCTTCCGCTGAAATTCCACCATTTCGGCATGCCGAGAACGGTAACGGGCGAACCGGTCAAGGAGAAGATCGTGGTTCTTCTCAGTTTCGAGAACACGAAAAAGAACAATCTCGGCGTACCGCTCCCGCAGGGTATTTTCCGCTTTTACAAGAGAGATTCCGAGGGGAATCTGCAGCTCATCGGCGAGGATCGGATCGATCATACACCGAAAGGCGAGAAGATAACGCTGACGCTCGGGAAGGCGTTTGATATCGTGGCCGAACGGTCGTTAACGGATTACGAGGTAATAAGCAAGGGAAAGGTATATGAGTATGCCGTCAAGGTGACGCTTCGCAACGCCAAGAAAGAGGATATCACGGTGAAGGTGCTCGAACAGGTGAGGGGTGACTGGAAAATCTTGAGCGCAAGTCACGATTACGAGAAAGAGTCGGTGGCGCACATACGGTTTCTCGTGCCCGTCGGCAAGGAGGGAAGATCCGAGCTGACCTACCGCATCCGAATCAAGGAATTCTAGACGGAGAATAAATTTCTTTACTCACACGGGGCAGTTGGATTACGCTCATCGGCGCAGTAAGATTTGAAGAGAGGAGAGATTTTAAACAGTGACTGGCTTTATCGAAACACACGCGAGTCTGTTCATCATGATCTCACTCGGTCTCGGGATCGCCGCCCTCGTCGTCGTACTGGTCCTTCTCCGTGAAGTGTGGCGCTTGCGCCAGCCTTTCAAGGCGATGGCCACGTTGTACGAGGGCAAGGGCACTGATCAGGCGCTCGAAAAGCTTCTCAAGGGGGTTGATGAGAACCGTGAATTCATCCGAGGTCATTCGGATGAATTGAAGCAGGTCTATGCGATGCTCAACGGGTGTTTTTGCGCGATTGGGCTTGTCAAGTACAACGCCTTTGATGACGTGGGAGGTAACCAGAGCTATTCGCTCTGCATGCTGACGAAGGAACAAAACGGCGTCATTTTGACGAACCTCGTCGGGAGGAACGCCACACGCGGCTACGCGCTCGATGTCATTGAAGGCAAACCGTCACGGAAACTGAGCGATGAGGAGGAAGAATCCCTCGGGCATGCCCGGAAATCGCTCGAGGCGTAAGCGCAGCGGCGCCCTGCGATTCTTTCGGCTGTTCGCTGATAATTCCGGTCGGTGTTTTTCGACCGGTCGGTGTTTTTCGACCGGTCAGTGTTTTTCGGTGTTTTTCGAGTAGTTTTCGAGGATTCTCTTCTCTGTTTCCGTCAGATTCTCATATCCCTTCGCTGAGATCTTGTCGAGGATGGAATCTATCTTTTTTGAATTGTAGCCTTCTGTTGCGCGCCTCTCATTGCGGTCGATCTTAATCTTGATCGGCATTTTTCTCGCGATATTCCGGAACCAGTTCCAGAGCTTCCGGGTTTGATAATCGTTGCGCAGAAATATGAGACCCGCTATGGCCCCTCCTAGGTGAGCAAGGTGCGCGATGCCGTCGCGCCCGCCGAGTCCGTACAAGAGCTCGAGAATGGTCAAGACGATTATGAGCGTGCGGGCCTTGACGGGAAATACGCCCATGACCAAGATGGTGTTGTGCGGAAACCAGAGCGCGTAGGCGAGCAATATGCCGTACCCCGCGGCGGAAGCTCCTATTGTCGGGCCGTAGAAATGGGTTATGAATTGCAGCGCAACACCTCCCAGACCGCAGACGAAGTAGTATTTCAGGAAACGGCTGCTTCCCCAAACACCCTCGAGGGGGGTTCCGAACATCCAGACTACAAACATGTTGATAGCGAGATGGAAGAAACCTCCGTGCAGGAACATGTGTGTGACAATTTGCCAAATATACCCTCTTGTCACTACCTGCCGTGGGGTGAGAGCGAAAAAATCGATGAAGCCGGTTTTCATCAGGAGGATCTGGAGCACAAAAACGGCGGCATTTATGATTATCAGCTTCTTCACGACGCCTCCGCGCCAGAAGTCCGCTAGCGGATTGCCGGATTGTCTGTGGTAGTATTGGGACATGGATCTATCCTCTCCCTCTATAAATTGTTTGTATGATAATAAACAATTTATTCGATTCCGGCAACTGAAAGGCACTCATTTTGCTCTCGACCTGAGGGAGATCCTGTAGTATCTTCCGGGAGAGGTGATGCATCGTGCTTAGGCTGTTGTTTTTATTGATAGTTATGGTGGTGATTGCGGCGACCGGGCTGCAAGCCAGAATATGGTACGTCGTTCCGGATGGGAGCGGAGACGCCCCCACGATCCAGGCGGCCGTCGATTCGTCGGCGACCGGTGATCAAATCCTGATAGAGGGCGGGCAATACTTTGAAGAAAATATCGTTATAGACGGCAAAGATGTCCTGCTCGATGCCTCTTCCGGCATCATTTATATAATTGCACCGACGCACGGGAGCGGGACGGGTTTCGTTATCAGGAACGTGACCGCCGGCTTTACGCTGAACAGCTTTAATATTTCCGGCTATGCGGCCGCTGTAGTAATCGAGGATGCATCGCCGGGCGTCAATTTCTTGACCGTGACGGACTGCACGGAAGGTATCAGGATCACCGGGGCCGCCTCCGCGCCGTACCTGACCTACTCGCTCATCGATTCCTGCGGTACGGGATACGAGATCCAGCAGGGAAGCAGTGTTACGGTTCAAAATCATACGATAGTCAACTGCGCGGCGGGATTGAGAGTCTCCGCCGGCAGCGTGTCACTCGTTCGAAACATCATCTATGGTTCCGATCTCGGGCTCGATTGCGGCGGCACGGTAACACTCGAATGCAATAATTTCTACAATAACATCAGCGATTACTCCGGCTGCTCACCCGGAGCGACCGATTTCTATACCGATCCGATATTCTGCTTCCTGACGCCTCCTTCTCCCGCCGAGTACTACCTGCATCAGGATTCACCGTGCTTAACCGGGGCCAATCCATGCGGCGGGAGGATCGGCACTTTCACCGGCTATTTCGGCTGCACAGGGGAAGGTGTCGAGGAGAAGTCGTGGGGCGCAATAAAGCTGATATACGACTGAGCTGTTCCTGACAAGATCATTTGAATTCCATTACGTGAAAAGGAGTGTTTCATGCCGAAGGTACCGGCGGCGCTGTATGCATTTCTCGCGGCAATTGCGATCATTGTCGTAGCGCATCCTGTTGCGGAAACCGGAGCATGCGCGCGAGAGAGGGAGAATGCAAGAGTGGAAACCATTTTCTATAATGCACGAATCTATACGATGGATAGCGGGATGCCCGAGGCGCAGGCTATCGCGGTTGGGGGAGGAAGGATCATCGCCGTCGGCGGCAGCGACGCGGTCATCAGCAGAGCGGGGGCGACCGCCAAACGCATTGATTTGAAAGGGCGCACCGTTCTTCCCGGTTTCATAGACGCCCATGCCCATTTTCTCGGATACGCGAAGAATATTGTTCGCTTAGATCTCGTCGGCACGAGATCTTTCGATGAGGTTCTCGAGCGGGTTGCGCGCAGGGCTGCAGAGACCGCGCCTGAAGAATGGATTCGGGGGCGGGGATGGGATCAGAACGATTGGCCCGAGGACCGGTACCCTCACAGAAGCGAGCTCGATGCCGTCGCCCCCGACAATCCTGTGTATCTCGTAAGAATCTGCGGTCACGCCGCCGTGGTCAACTCCGCCGCCCTGCGCATGGCGAATATTACACGGGAAACCCCGGATCCCCCCGGGGGCGCGATCCTGCGGGACGAACAGGGCGAGCCGACGGGCGTGTTGATCGACAAGGCTGAGGAGCTTATCACGAAGAAAATACCGCCGCTCGGCCGCGAGGAGAAGAAACGGCTGCTCGTCGAGGCGGCGCACCGGTGTCTCTCGGTGGGTCTTGTGGGAGTGCATGAGATGGGTATCTCGAGCGAAACGGTTTCGATATACCGTGAGCTCTGCGAGGAGGAAACGCTCCCGTTCAGGATTACCGCATACTACGACTACGACGCGACGGACCTCGACAGTATGCTCGATGAGGGGCCGATACGGGGATACGCCGACGATCATTTTTCGCTCATTGGTGTGAAACACTATATCGACGGCTCGCTCGGCGCCCGGAGCGCAGCCCTTCTCGAGGACTATTCGGATGAACCGGGGAACAGGGGGTTGCTTATTGTGGAGCAGGACGAGTTGTACCGCAGTATCGAGAAGTGCCACCGCAAGGGGTTTCAGGTGGCCGTCCATGCCATCGGCGATCGCGGCAACCGCGTCGTTCTCGATGCCTACGAGAAGTTGCTCGCCGCGCATCCGAGAGAAGATGCTCGGCACCGTATAGAGCACGCCCAGGTCGTATCGCTGACCGATGTCCCACGTTTCGCCGCCCTCGGCGTGATCCCGTCGATGCAGTTCACCCACTGCACTTCCGATATGCCCTGGGCCGGTGCGCGTCTCGGGGAGAATCGTCTCGAGGGATCCTACGCCTGGAGATACTTCCTCTCGGCCGGGTGCCGTATTCCGGGTGGTTCGGACTTTCCCGTGGAATCGATAAACCCGCTCCTCGGTGTATACGCGGCGGTGACGAGAAGGGATCTCGACGGAAATCCTCCCGGTGGATGGTTTCCCGAACAGGTCCTGACAAGAGAGGAAGCGGTAAGAGCATTTACCGTCGACGCCGCTTATGCGGTGCACGAGGAAACGAGCAGGGGGACGCTGACCGAGGGTAAGCTGGCCGATTTTGTCGTTCTCTCGGATGATGTCATGAGTATTTCGCCGGAGGCTATTCCACACATCAAAGTTCTCGCAACGGTATTGGGCGGGGAGATCGTATATGACAAAGAGGGATTTACGGGAAAACGGTGAGCCTCCCGATCCCGGGCATGCTGTATCATCGACTACTAATCCACTGCAATTTTTTCCATGAGTATCGGAAGCGGCAGGCCGTTTTGATCGAGGAACAGCCTTCGCATCTCTTTGCGGGGATCCTTGGCTGTCTTAGACTGTGAATACCGTTCGAGCATCTGCCAGTTGTAGAGCATCGCGATTCCCGGATACGCCACCGACGGCGAAACAGATGCGCGGATTACCTCCTGTTCGGCTGCGGCCTCCGGAACGCCGACGGTCTCGGCGAAATAATCGATCGCCGCGCCCGACGTGAAAGCCCCCGAGTGGAGCCTGAAGACGACGATCATGCGGGCCAGATCCCTCGTCATTCGCTCGACGAGGAGCAGGTCGAGTTTCTGCTTCCGCTCTGGAAATATCCTTGTCAGTTCTTCCATATTATGAAAGGACCATGCGGTGCGGTGCGTTTCGCTGCGCATGAGCGATCTCACGGAATCGCACTGCTCGCAGAGGCCGATACCTGCCGGACGGACCGCCGAAGAGGCGTCCAACAATTGAAAGAACAGTTCTGATTCCTCGAGCGACACCGCGGCTTCCGAAGCGACGATGATGCTGCGGCAAGGCGAACGAGAGAAACAGGATGTATGGGTGACTGCGAGTTCCATATCCATCAGCGGCGGAATAGCAAGGTAGGGATTATCCGGGAGGTCTCTAAGGAACATGGGGAAGCGTCGTGTCACGACGACGGGTTTTTCGGACGGTTTCCCCGGGAACGCCTTGTTTGACGCTATTGTCTCGTCCATTTCGCCGATCAAGCGTGAAACGACATGCTCCGGGGCTTCCGCCCCCGCCGATTCCGGGCCGGTTTTCGTATCCTCCGGATCGGCGAGATTTTTCCGCATCATTGCCGCTTTGTTACGGAGTGTCTTGATGTTTTTTTCGGCCTCTTTTGCCAATGCGTTGAGGTCGATGTCGAGGTGCTCGTCGTAGAGAAATATGTATGATAGATTCTCCGCGCCGAGGATCAGTCGTCCTCTGGTTCGCGACGATAACTCATCGGCGATGAAACGTCTGAACGCCTCTATCGATCTCCGCACCGAATCGAATGAAGCGATGCGTTCTCCGTAGCGCGACTCTGCGAGGAGCTTAAGGTCGCCGAATGAGTCGATGAGCCAATCGAGCCGCTCCTGCGCATACCGCACATGGTGTTCGCTCGGTTTCTCGAGGAGCGCCTGGGCGTTCTCGAGCAGTTGCGGTATTTTTGACATGCGTCTCTTGTAGGCCGGCCGCTCTCCCTCATAGGGAGATTCGATCCTCGAGGGGAGCCCGAAGAGAGCCTCCTCGATCATCCAGCAATAGAGGAGGGGATTGCGCCGGTGGTTCTCCAGCTTGTCCATCGCGAAGAGCTCGCCCTTGAGCCAGTGGTGGAGCAGGATCAAATCGTCCATCTCCCGTTCGCCGAGACGGCCGACTTTCAGATGAGACATGGATTCGAGAAGACGTTTGATTCGTTCTTTTCCGGCCTTGAGCTCCTGCTTCGAGAAGGTGAAGAGCGAAGAGTCGGCGCCGTACATGCCGAGTCTCGAGCTTCGCAGCGGATGAAGCATTTGATATGTATCGATCGCTTCATCAACCACAGAATCATAGATTTTCCTGATTTCGATCGTTTTCTGCTCCTTGCCGCAGCCCATGACCGCTAACAGCACGAGCAGCATGAGCAGAAAACCTGCAATGGCTCTTCGAGTGTGTTCAAGGGACATGTGTCACCGGGCCGATCTCAAAAACCGAATGTACCGCGTGTATTGCTGCAGCCGCCGTATCGGATTTCCGAGACGGCATATCACGTATATAATCGTTCGCTGCAATCGTGTAAACACCTTTTTCCCTGGGGGCTTAATTCTTGAGTCGGGGGGGAGGTGACGGTTTGCCGTTCCGCAGTTGGTGGTCAATGGTGTATATATAAACAATGGTGAATATATAAACAGATGTTGAATTTTCTGAGAAGAGCTTTCAAGGAACTCACTTCGCTCGGATTTGCCGTGGCGGTTATATCCGTGCTGCTAGGAGCGAGTGTCGCGGGTTGGATACTCACCGGGATCATTCCACTCGATTTTGCCGAGAGAAGAGAGCTCTATGCCGAACGGTGGGGAGAGAGCGCTGCGCGGGTGGTCGAGCTGCTCATGCTGTACGATCCGGTTCACTCGATCTGGTACCGTTGCGTTCTCGCCTTATTTTTCTCAGCGCTCCTGCTCTGTCTCTGTGCGAGATGGCGCCGCTTCGTCGCGCGATCCGTGCATATCAATCCGCCGGTCGGCATGGGGGATCTTCCCGTAGAGGGGCCGCGCTACGATATCGACTGGAACGAGATCGCCCTTCACGATGGAGTAAGGGATCCGCTGACCATTCTCGAAAAGCGCTATGGAAAGAATCTCGAGGCCGATCGCCGGCTCCAAACGCGTCTCTTCGCACGGGTGAAGGCGGTGCTTTCTCAGAGGGGCTACCATGTTGTTTCGGCGGATATGAAGGAGGGTAAATTTTTTACCGCGGTCTCGGGCAGGTGGCGGTTTTTGGGAAGCCTGCTCTTTCATGCCGGCATATTGATGATTGTTGTGGGCGGAATGATAGGAAGCTTCTGGGGGAGCACCGAGCTTGTCTCGGGAAAGCCCGGTGACACGGTGCCCATCGGCGCGAGCCCGTATTCTCTCTTGATCGAGGATTTTCAAATAATCATGACGAGCCGCATGGAGATCAAGGATTATGTGACGAGAGCTTCGATCCTCGATCAAAATGGCGATACCCTCGCGAGAGGTGAATTCGAGGTAAACCGTCCCCTCACATTCAAAGGGTACCGGATCTATCAGCACTCGTACCACGTTGACGAGAAGGAGTTCAAGTGGGCGCGTATCGAGGTTATCGATAAGGAAACCCTTCGAAAGATTCTCGTGACACTCGAGACCGGCGATGAAGTCGCACTCGACGGAACGAACCTTTCGATCAGGCCGAAGAGATTTTCCCCCGATTTCGGGATCGACGCGCGGGGAGCGTTCTCCGCACGCGCCGGCATGTCCGATCCGGCGCTGGAAGTCGAGGTTACGAGCGAAACGGAATTTCAGAGAGGCTGGCTTTTTCTCTATAATCCGCAGTTCAACTCGAAATTCACCATTCCCGTCCATCTGAACCTGATCGAGATCGAGCCCGTTTTTTATACCGGGCTTCGGGTGAGCACCAATCCCGGCTCCCCGGTGCTGCTCGGCGGCATGGCCGTGGCAGCGATCGGGCTCTGTATGCTCACTCTGCTGCGGTACCGCCTGATCAGAGGCCTTGTCGGGAAAGAGCGGCTCGTCATCGCCGCCGCGGAGTATAGATGGAAGGTGAGTTTCAGCGAGGAATTCGATAGAATGAAAACGGCTCTCATGTCTGAGTTGCGTGGCATCCTGGCAGGTGATGGCGAGACATGACGGTGACGATATGTAATTATTTGCCGAGGTAGAGAACCTTTGCGGAGAGCCGCTTTTTCCCCACCCGCGCGAGGGTGATGTATACGCCCGCGGCGACATGGGCGCCGGAATCGTTTCTTCCGTCCCATTGATAGTAATGAAGGCCGTGGGGCAGTGCATCTCTTGCCAGCGTTCGAACGCGTTTGCCTTCGACGTTGTAGATGGAGAGCTCGACGTCGCTTTCATCGGCGAGTGAGAGCTCGATCCTCGTCGAGCCCCTGAAAGGATTCGGGTGCAGATGGAGAGCGGCGGTGATTTCGTCCGGTATTTCGTCTATTTCATCGATTTCGTCGTCGCCGATGCCGTTCGCCGGATCTATATACGCCCGGTAGTAGATTTCCTGGTTTCCATCCCGTTCGTCCGCCCAGGCGATGTGAATGTTCTTGTTCGGTTCGGCGATGAGGCAGCAGAGGGTTGAGGGACCCGCGCCGTTGGATACCTGGAACACCCCTCCCCAGAGCCCGTGAGCCTGTCTCCGAAAGAAGACCTCGGAGTTCGATTCCGAGAGGTGGTTGTCCCAGTATGCGATGAATATGTCGCCGCCCGCCGAGGCGATGCTCGGGTGGTAGTGCGTCGCATCGCGGAACGTCAGCGCCGTTTCGTTTTCCCATCCCGAAAGGCCGCGCCGCCGGTAGTATATCTGTTCGTACGTATCTCTCACGTCTATCCAGGCAACATGAATAGAGCCGCTGTCATCCGCCGCGATAGTGGGGCGCATTGCGTTGACCGAGACAGCGGTCAATCTCACTTCGTCGAGCCAGGTGTCCGTTCTCTCGCGGTAGTATATCTTGCCGTTGCTGTTACCCGGCGGGTCCTCGCGCGTATCCCACCAGGCGACATGGAGTGTTCCGGCGGTGTCGATAGCTATCGTCGGCACCATCCGCTCCCCCGATGCCACATCGGTCAGCGGTACGGCATCGTCCCAGAGCCCGAGATCGGAGCGCCGGTACATGATTTCGAGATGTCCCGAGATCCGTTCCATGTATACGAGGTGGATCTGGAGGCCTTCGGCAACGATGCATGCCCCGAACGACTTCCCCTCCGTTTCGGTGATCCGCCTCTGGGGGCCCCACGCGCCGCCCCAAATCATATGGTAGAGTTCGCTGTTTCCTTCACGGTCGTCGTTGAAGACGAGGTGGACCCTTCCGAGGGTATCGACGGCAAGGACGGGCCGCGAGGAATGTGCGAATGTCGTTGTGATCTTTTCGGCATCCGACCAGATCCCGCCCACCCTCACCTTGTGATGAATCTCGAAGGTTCGGCCCCGGTCGTCAGCCCAGACGACATGGAGCCTCCCCTCGCGGTCGACGGTGAGGTATTTACCGTTGTTGGGGGACGGGAAGGATGTGGCGCCGTCGTCGGTGAGACGTTCCTCCGATTGCCATCCTCCCTGAGCATGGACCGGGGAAGCCGCCGGGGCTGCCAATACTGCCGCAACTGACAGTATCACAAGGGCAACGGTCACCACCGGCATGGATCGATGCGTGGCTTCCGGGGATCGCTTCATTGAGAGAATCGAAGTGATATACATGGCAGAAAGACACCTATCCCACGTTTCTCTTAAGTATGAATGATTGGGGTTCACGGACGCAAGACACAAATTCCCCCTACCGGAAGGCCCCGCTGGCATGCAAAATGCGATAAAACATAACGGATTATAACGTTCAATCGGGAGAATCAGGAGGGTACAATGACATTTCGGGTTCGTGGCGCTGTTTATACATTGCTTCTCCTCGTCATGGCGGCGGGCTGCGGAAATGGAGCCTCGGATAGAGGCGGTACGGCGGCAAATCAAGAGTATGATAATCAACAAGATATGAAATTATCTGAAGGCTCTCCGGCCGGTCCCGTAAAGGGCGGCCGCCTCGTTATCGGCATGCAGCAGGAGCCCGAAATTCTCAACGAGGCTGTAAACACGATGGTCGCCGGTATTTACGTTTGCAACCTGTTGTTCAGCAAGTTTGTCAAGCATAACGACCGTATGGAGCTCGTGGCAGATCTCCTTACCGAGATTCCAACCGTTGAAAACGGTGGCATTTCTTCCGATTACCTCACCTACACCTATCATCTGAGGAAGGACGCCCGCTGGCACGATGGAGTGCTGGTCACTTCGAAAGATGTCGTTTTCACCTATGAATTGATGATGCATCCCGACGTCAATGTCGAGACCCGTCAGGGCTGGGATATCATCGAGCGCGTCGAGACGCCCGATTCCTTCACCGTTGTCTTTCATTTGAGCGAGGTGTATGCGAATTTCGCCGGCGACTGTTTCTACGACGAGTCGGTCCTTCCGCATCACCTCCTCGGTGATAAGCTCGGGATCGATTTCCAGAGCGCCGATTTCCATCGGCATCCCGTGGGATCGGGACCTTTCGTATTTCACGAGTGGATTTCCGGATCGCATATCGTCGTGCGGGCCAACGAAGACTATTACGGGGAGGGTCCGTATCTCGACGAGATCGTGATCAGGTTTATCCCCGATGGTAATGCGCTGCTTGTTCAACTCGAGGCGGGTGAGATAATGGCTGTCGATAACGCTCCCAATGCGCTCCTCGGCGTTCTCTCATCTGTGCCCGGAGTGACGATCCACCGAAATCCCGCCCTCTTCAACGAGCACCTCGATTGCAACTGTGAGAGCCCCGCGTTGGCCGATCGCAGGGTGCGCAAGGCTCTCGCAATGGCGGTGGATCGCAAACAGATCTCCGAAAAGATATATGATGGAGTCTGGATTCCCGCATTCAGCGACGAGCATCCGAGCTCGCCATATCATACCGACGTCGGTGAGCGCGAGCTCTCGTATGATCCCGTCCGGGCCGGGAAGCTGCTCACGGAGGCGGGATGGATCGATACGGACGGCGACGGGATCAGGGATAGAGGGGGTGTCTCCCTCACGCTTGCTATATCGACAACGGCCGGAAGGCGGAACAGGGAACGCACCGAGGTTGTTCTGGCGGAGCAGTACCGCGCTATCGGTGTCGAACTAAAGATTCGCAACTATCATCCGGCCGTCCTTTTTGCGAGTTACGATGAAGGCGGGATCCTCAAAAGGGGCGCATTCGATCTGGCTCTCTACGCCTTTCTCGCCCCGCCCGATCCCTCGACGAAGGAGGGAAGCTACTCGGCGGCGTTCATTCCGCCGACGGGTCAGAATTTCTCTCGTATCAACGACGAACGGCTTACCGAGCTTCTCTCGAAGGGCAGCAAAACGGTCTCCTTCGAGCGCAGAAAGGCGATCTATGACGAGATCGCAGAGATACTGGCCCTGGAAGTGCCGATCATCCCGCTGCTCTGGGTAACCCAGCTGGACGCCATGCCGAATACAATGCACGGCTACCGGGCTAATCCGACACAATCCGGAGATACCTGGAACGCCAATGAGTGGTGGATCGAGAAGTAATCGCTTGATTTTGGACATGGTCCATTCGAATGATTGAGCAGAAGAAGAAATGGATTATAGGGGCGGCCGCCGCAGCGGTCGTTGCCGTCATCGTTATCACGGCGTTAACCTTGCGGGACGGGCGTGACGGACCGGTCTTGCACTTCCTCGGGGCCGCGCGGGAAGTCGGCGGATCGTCTCTGCTGGTGGAGACGGGCGAGGGGTGCTTTCTCGTCGACTGCGGCGCTTTCGGTGAAGCGGGGCTCAAAGTCCTGCCGCCCGATCCGGAACGCGTCGGATTCGTTGTCGTCACGCATGCTCACGGCGATCATTGCGGACTGCTGCCGGAGCTCTGTGCCGCCGGTTTCAGGGGAACGATCTACTGCACGCCTCCGACGGCACGGCTCGTTCCCGTGATGCTGAGGATGTCGAGGGGGATTTCACGCAACAAGGTGCCGCGCGAAGATTTCGATAGAGCCCTGCAGAGCATAGAGGCCGTTCCATTTGGAGAGACCGTCGAGAGGGACAATGTCTCCTTCACCTTTCACAGGGCCGAACACCTGCTCGGTGCGGCCTTCGTCGAGGCATGCATCAGGTGGGAGGGCCGGGAAATAACGGTCGTCTTTTCGGGTGATCTCGGAGCCGGCAACTCGGCACTTCTGCAACCTTTGGAAAGATGCGTCGATGCGGACTACGTCGTGATGGAATCGACGTACGGCGGTGTGGTGCGTTGTGCGGCGGTGCATGATGGAGCGGCGGCGCCCGGCGATGCGGCGGCGCGCAGCGCGGCCGAGCAATGGTACCGGCCGTTTGCAGAAGCGGTCGGGAACACCCTTCGCGGCGGCGGGGATGTCTTGATTCCGAGTTTCACGCTCGGGAGAACGCAGGAAGTGTGTGCCGTTATCGATCTCTTTCGGCGCGAGGGGGTGATACCTCCCGAAACGGATGTGTATGTCGATAGCCCCACGGCGAAAAAGGTGACGGTGATCTACCGCCGCTTTGCCGACGAGTTGTCCCGGGCGGCGCGGGAATTCTATTCTGCGGGGATGCTGCGGTCCCCGTACCTTCATGAGATCAAGAGCAGGGTCTCGCTCGCCGTTCATGAGCGGGCGCATGATCCGGCCATATTCGTATCCTCGAGCGGCGATCTCGGCTTCGCGAATTCTCCGAGACACCTCATGAAGATGTTCGGTGATCCGGATAATCTCCTCTGTATTGTGGGTTGGCAATCACCCGGCTCACTCGGCAGCCGTCTCGTTGCGGGCGACAGCCCCGTGCTCGTCAGGTACCGCGAGGGGAGGAGATTCAGGAGTGAGTGGATATCGCCCGCTCTCTCGATCGAGCGTATAACGTTGTTCTCGGGTCATGCCGATCAGAGAGGATTGCTCGACTGGCTCGGCTCGGCGCGGGGTGTCAGGACGGTCTTTCTCGTTCACGGAGAAGCGGATCAGTCTGAAAAGCTCGCAGAGATGATAACCACGGAGCTCGGTCTCGACGTCGAGGTGCCGCGGCGGGGAGAGAAGTTTACGCTGTAGGATGGCGGATTGATATGACGTTTTATATTCTCAAGAGAGCGCTGCGGGCCGTACCAGTTGTTATCGTGGTCTCGATCGTGGTCTTTTCGCTCCTCCATGTTGCGCCGGGCGGTCCGACGGGCGTTATGTCGGGCAATCCTAAGGTGACCGAGGACGACATGGCACGGATCAGGGAGCATTACGGATTGGACAAACCGCTGCCGCTGCAGTACTGCTACTGGTTTCGCCAGGTCTTTCTCCGTTTCGATTTCGGCACGAGTTATGTCAACGGTCAGCCGGTATCCGGGATGATCCTTGAACGGCTGCCGGCCACCCTCGAGCTCATGGGAACGGCGTTCGCCCTCGCCTTCTGCCTCTGCATCGTATTCGGTGTCCTTTCCGCCGTGAACAAGAACGGTTTCTTCGATTCCATCCTCTCAATCGTCTCCGCCGTGGGCATGTCGGTGCCCGTTTTCTGGCTCGGCCTGATGGCGATAGGCGTATTCTCGCTCAAACTCGGCATTCTGCCCGCCGGGGGAAGAACGTCATTGGGAGGCTCGGTGGGCTTTGTCGACCACATCAGGCATCTTGTTCTTCCCGCCACGGTTCTCGCGCTCGCCTATTTCGCCTCGTGGATCAGATATCTGCGTACCGGCCTCGTCGAAGCGGGTTCGCGAAATTTCATTAGAACGGCGCGCGCGAAGGGGCTCGGCGAGCGTATCATCGTCTTCAAGCATACACTCAAAAACGCCATAATCCCGCTCATCGCCGTCATCAGCATGCAGGTTTCGACACTGTTTACGGGCGCCGTTCTCACCGAAACGGTTTTCTCCTGGCCGGGCATGGGCAGGCTCTTCTATGAGGGGCTGCAGCGCTATGATTACACGCGCATTCTCGGCGTGGTCGTCATTTCTTCGCTGCTGATCATTCTCTTCAATCTCCTCGGCGACCTTCTCGGCATGATCGTGGATCCGAGGATTTCGCCGGCCTCATTCGACGGCCGGATGGCGCGCGGCGGTATGAAGAAGGTCGCGAGCGGTACGTAGCGAATCATGAAGGATTCGGTGTGATGGAGATACAGATACCCGGATATGCATTCAACCTGTCCCTTGACAGCCGTGCCACGGGAAAATCGGACGGATGGGGAGGGCTCTTCCCGGGACGCCCGAGATCCCGCGCCGCTTCGTATGCGCTCTTCAGTATTGCTCTCATCGTCGTTGTTTCAGTATTTGCTCCGCTCCTAACGCCGTACGGGCGGGATGCCATAGATTTGAATAACATTCTCGCACGGCCGTCACTCACGCACGTGTTCGGGACCGACGAGCTCGGCAGGGATGTCTTCACGAGACTCGCCTTCGGCGGGCGGTTCACGCTTCTCGTTGCATTCTGTTCGGTGATGATAGCCACATCCGCAGGTTTGGCGATGGGGGCGCTGTCGGGATACTACGGCGGGCGGGTGGACGGTGCCGTAACGGCGATGGTGGATCTCTTCCTCTCCGTGCCGACATTCCTCGTTCTTCTCGTCGCCGCGGCGTTCGGCGGCGGGCGCCTCTGGATAATCCCCCTTGTGATCGGAGGGACTTCATGGATGGAATGCGCGCGGATCGTCAGGGCGAAGGTTCTCACGCTCAAGGAGGAGGAATTTGTCGAAGCGGCCCGATCGATCGGTGTTCACGACCGCGTAATCGTTTTCAGGCACATTCTTCCTCATGCGCTTCCCCCCGTTATCGTTGCGGCGACGGTCGGATTCGCGCAGGCGATGCTCATCGAGAGCGGCTTGAGCTTCCTCGGCTTCGGCGTTCAGCCGCCCCTGCCGACCTGGGGAAACATGCTCGAGAATTCATGGATATTTCTCCGCAGATCGCCGACCGCTGCAATTGCCCCGGGCTTCATGATTTTTTTCACCTGTCTCTGTTTCAATATTGTCGGCGATAATTTGCGGCGGACGCTTGCAAGAGATCGATAATCCGATTACATTTGGAAGCTGGGCACGGCTGCTGAAACTCCCCGTCATCGAAACGCGGAGCGTTGAACATCATGAGCGAAAAAGTCAAGGCCATAGGCCTCGTCTCCGGCGGACTCGACAGCGCCCTCGCCGTTGCGCTTCTGAAGCGGCAGGGGATCGAACTGCTCGGGCTTCACTATTTCAACGGCTTCTCTTCCGGTGCACTGAAGGCCGAGGTGCATGGAACGGTTTCCCGTCTCGAAATGCTCGAGGAGAAGACCAGGAGCCTCGAGCTGAGCCTCGGCATTCCGGTCGAGATCATCGATATCTCCGAGGAGTACCTCGATCTGCTTGTTTCACCGGACCACGGGTACGGTAAAAACGTCAATCCCTGTATCGACTGCCGGATCGATATGCTCGCGAGAACGAGGGAGCGGATCGAGCGCGGCGAAGCCCGTTTCGTGTTTACCGGCGAGGTGCTCGGGCAGCGGCCGATGTCACAGCACAAACAGGCCATGAATACGGTCGAGCGCGAAAGCGGATTGAGGGGGCTTTTGCTGCGTCCCCTCTGCGCGAAGCTGTTGCCGCCGACGATCGCGGAAGAAAAGGGATGGGTTCGCAGGGAGGAGATGCTCGACATACAGGGCCGTTCCCGCAAGCGGCAGATGCGGCTCGCCGGGGAGCTCGGGATCGGCGGGTATTCGACGCCCGCCGGCGGATGCATACTGACCGATGAGAACTACGCCCGCAAATTCAAGGATCTCATGGATCACAAGGAACAACCGGCGCTTCGGCGAACAGAGGCGATTCTTCTTTCGATCGGAAGGCACCTGCGCCTCTCTCCCGATGTGAAGATCGTTGTCGGCAGGGAAGAGGCGGAGAACCATTACATAGAAGAGCACTGGAGCGAAAGCTGGCTCGCCACGACACTCGATCAGCCCGGACCCACCGTGTTGATACAGGGTGTACCGGCCGAGCGTGATTTCGAAACGGTTGCCGCCATCACTGCGAGGTACAGCGACGGAAAAAATCTGGAGAGCGTGCGTGTGGGAGTGAAGAAGGGCGATGCGGAGAGGATTTTTCACGTAGCGCCGGCGGCCGACGACGTGCTGGAGCGGTACAGGATCTAGAGCTCAAAGCGGCATTGACCATTGTCTTCCAGCTGCCGCGTGCCGCTTCTCAATCCCCTCGATTACTTCCGCCTGAAAAACGTTTCGATGATTTCTCGGTGACTCTCGAACGCGAGCTCGGGAAGCTCGTCAGGGGGGTAGAACCGCGCCTCTTCGGCGTCGTCTCCCGCCCGCGTTTCACCCTCATAACGGGCGAAGTGGTAACCGATAATGAGAAGTGATACTTTGTAGAAATCGCTCTCCTGGTATATGATATCGATGAGGGTCGGCTCGAATGCCTCGAGTCCCGTTTCTTCCTCCAGTTCCCTCCGCGCGGCCGCCCCGGGGTTCTCGCCCGTTTCGACGAATCCGCCGGGCAGCGCCCACCGGTTCTTTCCCGGCTCCCTGTTTCTCAGCACGAGAAGGATGCGGCCCGATTCGTCCTGCACGAGCGCCGTCGCGGCTGGAATGGGATTTTCGTATACGAACCGATTTTCGCTCTCGCAGAATAGGCGCAACCGGCCCTCTCCCTCTCTCTCACCGAGAGGCGCACCGCAGTAGGGACAGAATCGTCTTTCACTCTTCATCGCACGGGCTCCGTTTGCTACCAGAGCACAATACGGTATCGGGCTCGGATTCTGCAAGATCGAAGTTGGCGGCCGGTCTACGCAGTTTTTTTTCGGACAATGCTCTCCGGCACGTGTCCGCCTTATCGCTGCGTCATATCGCCGCGTCATTTCGGATTGCCGTTTAGCGGTGATTACGGTACTATTTTCATCGGCTTGCTCGGAAGAGAGAGGAATCGATTTCAATGAACTCCCTTATCGTATCCATTGTGTCTCTTCTGATCTACATCATCGCCTATAAATATTATTCGGGCTTTCTGAGCAAACGGGTGCTCTCCCTCGATCCCGTTCGGCGCACGCCGGCGCGTGAGTATGAGGACGGCGTCGACTTTGTGCCGACGAGCAAGATTATTCTCTTCGGTCATCACTTTGCATCGATTGCCGGTCTCGGTCCGATCCTCGGCCCCGCGATCGCCGTGATCTGGGGCTGGCTCCCCGCCGTGCTCTGGATCCTCTTCGGCTCGATCCTTCTCGGGGGCGTGCATGACCTGACAACCCTCTACGTCAGCTTGCGCAACCGGGGCAGATCGATCGGAGACGTCACAAAGTCCCTCGTCGGCCCGCGGGCGAGGATCCTCTTTCTGTTGCTGATCTTTTTCACGCTATCGCTTGCCATGGGTACGTTCGTTCGGGTGATCGCCACTCTCTTTACGGAAGGTTTCCATCCGGAATCGGTTCTCCCCGTTATAACGCTGATCTTTGTCGCCGTCGGCGTGGGATTTCTCGTCTACCGGCATGGCGTAGGCATTGCGCGTGCGACCATCGTTGCGCTCGTTATCATGTTTTTCACGATCTGGCTCGGCACAAGGGTGCCCGTTACCGGCGTGACGACAACGGGCTGGGTCTCTGTGCTCATTATCTACGCCTACATCGCGTCGGTGCTCCCCGTATGGCTCCTGCTGCAGCCGAGGGATTACCTCAACGCCTACCAGCTCGTCATCGGTATGGTTCTCATGTATGCCGGCCTTTTCGTCTTCCACCCTGAAATCGCCGCGCCGGCGGTGAACAGCGCCCCGGCGGGCGCACCGTCGCTGTTCCCCTTTCTCTTTATTACGATCGCGTGCGGCGCCATATCCGGATTTCACAATCTCGTGTCGACGGGGACGACATCGAAGCAACTCGGCAGCGAGCCGGACGCCCGCCCGATAGCCTACGGCGGGATGATTGCCGAGGGAGCGCTTGCCATTATCGTCGTGCTCGCATGCACGGCCGGGGTGACGCGCGCCGAGTGGTTCGATCATTACGCGTCCTGGCAGTCGGCGGCCGGCCTGAGCGCCAAGATGGAGGTCTTTGTGCAGGGGGCCGGGACGTTCATTTCCAAGCTCGGGATTCCGGCTGATCTGGCGAGGAGCTTTATCGTGGTCATGGCCGTCGGATTCGCCATGACGACGCTCGATTCGGGAACCCGCCTGCTCCGCTACAATCTCGAAGAGCTCGGCGAGAGCCTCAACATCGGGCCGCTTCGGAATCGCTTTATCGCCACATTCGGTGCCGTTCTCGGTATCGGATACTTCAGTTTCATGACGGTCGGAGGCAAACCGGTGGGACTGACACTGTGGGAGCTCTTCGGAACGACAAATCAGATACTCGCTGCGCTGGGGCTTCTCACCGTTTCCCTCTTTCTCTACCGCCAGGGAAAGCCGATCATCTACACGCTGCTTCCCATGATCGGCATGATGATCATGACGGTTACCGCCATGATCATAAAACTCAGGGCCAACTTCGCGGCGCGCCACTGGCCGCTGCTCATCGTCGGCGCGATTATCCTCGTGCTCGTCGTCTGGCTCGTAGTCGAATCGATACTCGCCTTCAAGAGGCACGCAGGCCTCAATTCAACGTGAGGGGGGAAGCCGGTGCATTGCAGCGGCATTACCGCGCCGGAGGGAATAATCGAAGATGTTTTTCCGTGATCGAAGGGAAGAAGCGGCTTGAGAAAGAAGTTTGATGTCGTCGGGCTCGGTTACACCGCCCTCGATTATCTGGGGATCGTGCCCCATCTGCCCGCGGAGAACCGCAAGCTCGAGCTGCTCGATTTCCACGTTCAGGGCGGCGGCCCGGCGGCGACGGCGCTCGTCACGGCCCGGCGGCTCGGTCTCTCCGCCTCGTATATCGGGAAGGTGGGAGACGATGATTTCGGGAAACGCATGCTCTCGGAGCTGAAAACCGAAGACGTGGAAACTGATTCCGTTATCATCGAAACTGGCGCGAGCTCTCAGTTCGCGTTTATCATGGTCGATGAATCGACGGCGGCGCGGACGATTCTATGGACGAGGGGATCGGTGTCGAGGATCATCCCCGATGAGATCGATCTCGGGTTGATCGGATCGGCGCGCGTGTTGCTCGTCGACGACCTCGAACCGGCGGCTGCGCTCGCGGCGGCCCGTGAGGCGAACGAGCGGGGTGTTCCCGTTGTCATCGACGCGGGATCGTTGCGGCCGGGAGTCGAGAAGATCCTTCCATGCTGCGATTATATCATTGCCAGTGAGGTCTTCGCCGAGCAGCTTACCGGCGGTAATGATCACGTGCGTTCCCTCGAAGAGCTCCTTGTGTTCGGCCCGGCGGCAGCGGCCGTGACCCTCGGAGAGAGGGGGTGCGTTGCCCTCTCAGCCGACGGTCTGATCGAGGCCGAAGGATTCGAAGTCGATGCGGTGGATACGACGGGCGCGGGTGACGTTTTCCACGGAGCGTTTCTCTTCGCTGTTCTTCAGGGATGGGATCTCTACCGGTCGTGCGTCTTCTCGAATGCCGTTGCGGCGCTGGCCTGCCGCGCGCTCGGCGGGCGGGCGGGCATTCCGGACCTCGATGAGGCATTGTTGTTTCTCAGGCAAAGAAAACCCGATATCGTTTTTACGCTTTGAATCCCCGCGAGCGCAATCACGCGCTAACGGTGAAATGCCGCTCGGTCCCCGCTGCGAGATCGAAGAGTATCCAACCGGGGGGCTCGAGCAGCCCCATCATTTCGCCGGGATTGATGAGGTGTGTCCCGCCGATCTTTTCGCTATTTCTCCGGTGCGTGTGTCCGTGGAAGACGGCGGTGTATGCGCCCGTGTAGGCCAGCCCGCGGGCGAACTCGGGCCGGTGGGTGAACGCGATCTCACCATCGTCCGTATCCAGAAATCCCATCTCACCGTGCAGAGTGATATTGGGAAATCCCCTCGACACGTTCCCGATTGTGAAGCGGTCCCCTTCATTGTTGCCGAAGACGATATGCACCGGACCGTCGAATTCGGCCATACGGTCGATCACGAAGGGGGCGCAGAGGTCGCCGCAGTGCAGCAGCATGTCAGGCTTCTGCTTGTTTATCTCCGCTATCGCAGTGTCGATGTTTTCGAGGTGATCGTGCGTATCGCTCATTACCGCTACTATCATGATGCGCCCTTTCTCGCCCCGCCGTTGTTTTGCACGGCGGCTTTCCCGATAACCGTTAAAGGTCCTTTTCCATGAATTATAAGGCCAAGCTTTGATTGTTGACAAAGCCTATAATTTTTAGGATCGTCGTACGCGGGATATTTGCCAAATCATGAGTACGCGATATCCGCAATTCTACCGGGTTTTCGAAGCACAGGCGATATCCGCAATTCTACCGGGTTTTCGAAGCACAGCCACGCTGCTTGGCGAACGATGGAGGAGCGTTATGAGCGATTTCATTCTTGTCTTCGTGACAACCTCGAACAGGGAGGAAGCCGAAAATATCGCAATGAAGCTGATCAATTCCGGATCGGCTCCCTGCATCAATATCATCGCACCGGTCTATTCCGTCTACCAGTGGAAGGATCAGCTGGTCAAAGACGAAGAGGCGCTCATGATTATCAAGAGCAGAAGGGACCTCTTTTCAGCCGTTCGCGAAGTCGTGGAGAAAAACCACTCGTACGATGTTCCGGAAGTCATATCAATCCCCATCGACGATGTTTCCGACAAGTACGGCTCCTTCCTTGCGGGATTTCTTGACAGGTGACGGGATAATTCAGCGTTAAGTTTTGCAGCTTTCAAGATGTATTGCCGTATACTATTCTGAGAATGGCCGAATCAAAAAAAGGAGACATAAAATAAATACATACAAAAAGACCGCAAGAAATCTGGTAGATGTGAGGATAATCCTTTCAGCATTATGGGCAGCTCGAATGTTAAGTGGCTTACAGGGGGATTCGACCCGCTTTCATGATCCGGTGGCGCTAAAGGAATTGGTAGCGGGAACCTCAGCTGTACCAGTAACCAATGGATTATTGTTGGTAATGGCAATAATATTTGCGGTTCCGATTTTCATGAGTTTCCTGTCCCTGACGTTGAAGGATAAAGCGAATCGCTGGGCAAACCGCAGCATAGGCATATTCTTTTGTTGCGTTTGATCTCATTTTCTTGGGCTTAGCTCTTTTCCTATGGCCATTTTCCGCTTATGAGACATTTTGGTCAATTGTATACCTTGTGTTTACTGCACTGGTTGTTTGGTATGCATGGAAGTGGCCCAAACAGGGAGCATGAGTCGATTCCATCTTATTTTGAACCACTCAGAGAAAAAGTAGCAATAACTTTGGAACATAGCAAAAACTAACAAGGCGCTGCACCTGACCGCTATTCCGCTGCGCTTCATAGCGGCAGGTGAGCTTGGTCGTTATCATCCCCGCCCCCCAGCGCGGCCTTGTTTCTCTTTCCATCCTCATAAGCTGCCTGCTCCAAATGCTTTGATGGGATCTCCCGTGGCACGTCTCTTGATTTCAATAATCGAGGGTTCAGAAAGGAGATCCCGGCGCACCGGGCGTGACACGGTGCGGCAATTTCAAAGAGCACATGCCGCATATTATTAATCTACAAGACGTTAAAGACAAACTGAGCGGTTCTATCAGCTGCTGTATAATCGCGAAAGACGAGGAGGCGTTCATCGCCGGTGCGATTGCGAGTGTAAGAGAACTGGTCAGTGAAGTGATTGTGGTTGATACAGGTTCGAGCGATCGAACCGCCTGCGAGGCAAAACGCTGCGGAGCTCGGGTGTACACCTTTCCATGGGATAACGACTTTGCAGCAGCTCGTAACTATGCTATCGGCAAGGCGTCGAAAGAGTGGATTCTCGTCCTCGATGCGGACGAGGCCATTGCCGGTGAGGATCATGATCGCATTCGGAATCTGGTCGTCGATCATCCCGATTGCGCTTTCGCCTTTGTTGTGCGCACATACTCCGACTCGTCCCGCGCTTTCGGATGGAATGCAATCGAAAACGCAGGAAGCATGGAACGCGGCGCGCTCGGCTATGTAACCGACCGGCGCCTGCGTCTCTTCAGAAACGATCGCGAAACCCACTACCGGGGAGCGGTGCATGAGTGCGCGGAGGCTTCGCTCGGTGCGCGCGGCGTGAGCATTGTCGATACAGACATTATCATTCATCATTACGGAAGATTGGATGCTTCGGAGCGGATCTGGCGCAAATCTCTCGTGTGCGTGGAATGTGAGTGGACGGAACCGGCAACGAATACCGGCAGTGCCTGGTACATCTACGAGACGGCCGCGCAGCTGCTCCATCTCGGCGCTCTCGAAAAGGCGCAGCAGCACGCACTGAAGGGACTCGAAATCGAGCCGCGAAACTGGGAGCTTCTCAACGTCCTCGGCCTCGCGCATATGAAGAGGAAGCGGTATGGCGAAGCGGAACTGGCTTTACAGGCGGCAATCGAGCGGTCCGGCGGGAACGAGGAGCTCTACAACAATCTCGGTGTCGTGTTTCTGGAAACCGGTAAATTCAGTGCGGCTCTGGATAGTTTTGAGCGGGGAATGGACCTCAGCGGGCTCAATGAGAAGCTCTTCAGAAATGCTGCCATCGCCTGTTTGGCAATGAATGATATCATTCAGGCTACGATATATATCACACGCTCGCTCGAGCTCGATCCATTCGTGCCCCATTCCCAGGCTATCTCCGCCGAGATTCATTATCGCAACGGCGACAATGCAGAGGCAGCGGAAGTTCTGGGAAGGATGAAGTTTCTCGGCGGCACGCAGCTCAAGGTGTATTTCAAGGTGATGCATATCTATATCCTCATGAACATGCCGGAGGCGGCGGAGGAAGTCCTGCTCCGCGCGGCGAGCGATCATCCGGTGCAAGACGGTTTGACGTATCTCTTCGGAAAACTCAATGAAATGAAGGGGGATGAGAAGAAGGCGGTCTCTGTGTACAAGCGGCTCCTCGCCCGCTTGCCGGAGCATGTTGACGCCCTCTGCAGTCTCGGCTGCATATATGAACGGCGCGGGGAGTTGGAGCGCGCGCTTACGAATTTTCTCAAGGCCCGCCGCCTTGCTCCGGGCAACCCGCAGGTCGCGGTCAACTGCGGCATCATCATGGGGAGATTGGGGATGAACGACGAGGCGGAGCGGGGTCTGCGGGATGTGATAGGGAAGAAGGATGATTACGGTGCCGCGCACAATGCCCTCGGATGGCACCTCGCCAATCAGAAACGCTACCTTGATGCGCTCCCTCATTTTCGCAGAGCCGTCGAGCTGGAACCGGAGAACGTCCAGTTTTACGTGAATCTCGGGCTCGCCTTCGAGAAGATGAACAGGTACGAAGAAGCCGTCGGGGTATACGAAAGAGCCGCTTTTCTCTCCGCGCATAGAGATCCGAAGACGCGAACCATCCTCGAGCAGATCGGCGAGCCGGTTTCCTAGCGGCAGCTCTGAGAGCCGGTCTCCCGGCGGGCGACCTCATCGCCTGTTGTCCTCTCGCAATTCCTCACTTGAAAAAGCCGGAAAAGGTGTGTGAGAATATACCGGTCTTGGAGCGGGCACGATCGGTGTCACGTGCCGCCGTCCTCTCGCAGGGGAAACTGTATGAAAGCAAAAAAGATCGGATTGGCATTGAGCGGGGGGACCGCCCGGAGCGTCGCCCATATCGGTGTAATCAAGGCCCTGGAGGACCATGATATCAAGATCGACTATCTGAGCGGGACGAGCGGCGGATCGCTCGTGGCGATTCTCCATGCGGCGGGCAGAACGGTTGCCGAGCTCACAGAGCTCGCCGAAGGGATGCGCTGGCGCAATCTCGCAGGCCTGACGCTTCCTAAGCTCGGACTGCTCTCGAGCGAGAAGATCAGCGATTTCATCACCGATGAGATCGGAGACATTTCTTTCGCCGATCTTGCGATACCGACGGCGGTCGTCGCCGCAGATCTCACCGCGGGCGAGAAATACGTTTTCCGCGACGGCAAGGTCGGCGTGGCGTGCCGGGCAAGCAGCAGTATCCCCCAGGTTTACAGCCCGGTCGAGATTGACGGCCGTATGATCGTCGACGGCGGATTGATCGAGTATCTGCCCATCGAGACGCTCTCCGGCTTCGGTGATATCTTTAAATTGGGCGTAAATCTCGGCAGGAGGATCAGCTATCCGAAAACGCCCCGTCATCTGTTGGAAGTAGTGATGCAAGTGATGGGTTTCATAGCGCATCAGAATTCGCGTGATTCCGAGAGATCGGCCGATTTCGTGATTTATCCGAACGTCGAACGTTTCAGCCCCTTCGGACTCAAGGAGGCATCGAGCATCATAGCCGAAGGATACAGGGCGACGGAGAGATCCATTCCAGCGCTGAAGAAGGCCATAAAGAGATTCCATTCGATCACGGGACGGCTGAAGAGAAGATGGGGAAGAGCCGGCGGGGCGAAATAGAGCCGGTTCCCGTGAAGTGAGGTGAGGTTCATGGGAAGAGTAAAAGTCTCGAAGTTACCTATAATCGCGCAGCTGACCGATTTCAGCTGGCATAACTGGTATCTCGGTGTCATGAAAGGAGTTATACTGGAAATAAATCCGGCTGCGCGCATAGTCGATCTCTGCCATGACATCTCGAGCCAGGACGTGCGCGAGGGAAGCTTCGTTCTCAGCAATAGCTTCAGGTACTTCCCGCCGGGAACGGTATTTCTCTGTGTCGTGGATCCCGGAGTCGGCACGAATCGCAAGAATCTGATCGTGGAGACGGATCGATACTATTTCGTCGCTCCCGATAACGGGATACTGAGCTCCGTCTTAGAGAGCGGGAACGTTCGGAGCGTGCACTATGTTCAGCCCGGTAAGTATACCCTGCCGCTCAAGGGATCGACTTTCTTCGGACGTGATGTCTTTGCCCCCGTTGCCGCTCATCTCTCCCTCGGTGTGGCTCCAGAGGAAATGGGCGAGGAAGCGAAATCGGTGCTTACGGTATCGCCGCTTCGCCCCTATGTCAACAAACGGGGAATGATATCGGGCAGAGCGGTGTATGTCGACACGTTCGGCAACATTATCACGAATATCAACGGAGAATATCTGAGCAAGGCTTACGGGGGGACTGTTCCTTACGAAGATATCACTATCCGGCTCGCCGGCAAGACCATCAAGGGGATCAAGAAGTACTACGAGCAGTGCGAACAGGGAGAGCTCATGGCGCTCATCGATAGCTGGGACTGTCTCGAGATTGCCGTGAACAGGGGAAATGCCTTCAAGTATCTCGGGATAGAGGAGAAGAAATCCCTCGAAATCTTTCTCGATTCCGAGAAATTTCCTATCTCCGGAAAGGATTGATGCCTATTCGCGTCACCATACTCGGTTCGGGAACGATTATCCCGTCGATCGAGAGACGGTCGACGGCTCTGCTCATTGAAGCGGGCGAACGTATCCTGTTGTTCGATTGCGGCCCGGCGATCCTCGATGCAATCGAAGAGACGGGGCTCTCGTACCGTGCAATCGATACCATATTCCTTACCCATTTTCATGCGGATCATACGCTGGGCATCGGACACCTTCTCGCGGCGAGGAAAAACGATTGCGAGGGGACCGACGGGTCGGCTCTGACATTATACGGTCCCTGCGGTCTCGTCTCGTTTATGGATAGATGGAACGAGCTCTACCATTCGCTCGTATCCGCAGAGGCGTGTCTCGAGCTCGTCGAGGTCAACAGCGGTGATGCGTATGCCGTCGGAGAGGCGCTCGTGAGAGCCGCTCCGGCCGATCATGGAGGCCACCCGGCCTTCGCCTACCGGATCGAATACGGAAACAGGACTATTGTATTAACCGGCGATTCAGCGTATACTCAGTCCATTGTAGCGTTGGCCGATGGAGCCGACCTGCTTGTCTCGGAGTGCTCATTTCCGGACTCATCACCGAAGGCCGGACATATGACACCGCTCGATGCCGGACGGATGGCGAAAAAAGCCGGAGTGGGCCGTGTTGTGCTCGTTCACCTCTACCCGGCGTTTGAGGGAACCGATCCTACCATTGGTGTAAAGCGGCACTACAGCGGTCCCGTCGATGTCGCGTGGGACGGAATGGTGATCGAGCTGTAAATAGAAGGAGCTATCGAACGTTTGCTGCTTATCATTAGGGGAGGGACCATCCATGAAGGTTACGCTGAGCGTCATCAAGGCCGACATCGGTTCGATCGGCGGGCATATCAAGCCCGGAGAGCGATTGAAATCGAGAGTTCGCGATTTTATCGAGGACAAGGGCACGAAACTGATTCACGATTATTTCCTGAGCTCGACGGGGGATGATATAGCGATTCTGATGAGTCACAGCAGGGGGGAGGGCGACACCGATATTCACAAGCTCGCGTGGGATGCGTTTCAGGCGGGCACCGAGCTCGCCAAGGAGATGGGTCTCTATGGAGCAGGACAGGATTTGCTCAAAGACGCGTTCAGCGGAAATGTGCGCGGCTTGGGACCTGCGGTCGCCGAAATGGAATTCGAGGAGCGTCCCAACGAACCGTTTCTCTTCTTTGCCGCGGACAAGACCGATCCCGGCGCCTACAATCTGCCCGTCTATCTCGGATTCTGCGATCCGATGTACAACAGCGGATTGATGCTCAGCCCCAAGATGGAAAAGGGATACCGGTTCAATATCATGGACGTCTCATACATCGAAGGGGACAGAGTCGTGTCGCTCAATTCACCGGAAGAAATCTATGATATAGCCGCACTGCTCAGGGACAATCAGCGCTTCGTCGTCGAAAAGGTCTATTCACGCACCTCGGGCGAGATAGCCGCGGCGATCAGTACGACGAGGCTGCATAATATTGCCGGCAAGTACACCGGCAAGGACGACCCGGTCATGCTCATGCGCGTTCAGGGTGAGTTCCCCGCCGCGGGTGAGGCGATCTCTCCGTTCGTCAAGGGGCATTTCGTCGCGGGATTCATGCGGGGCAGCCATCACGGGCCGCTCATGCCGGTCAAGCAAAACTCGATGATCTCATACTTCGACGGACCGCCCATCGTTAGCTGCGCCGCTTTCTGTGTTCATGAGGGAAAACTGACCGAAGCGGCCGATACTTTCGATCACCCGTTCTGGGATCACGTGCGTGATAATGTTTCACGCAAGGCGATCGATATCAGGGATCAGGGCTTCAGCGGCCCGGCGATGCTCGGCTATGACGAGCTCGAATACGGCGGCATTGTCAAGAAGATGAAGAAGATAGACAAGAAGTTCAAGGTGCGCAAGAAGTAGTACTAATGGTTGATTCGGGATTACCGGTAACGATGACATCGATATTCGGGATACGTTTGAGTGCAAAGAGATATTCTCTAGCCGCAGTCTCGGCGGTGAAGATTTCAGTTCTATTGGCTGTGCTCGGCGCTGTGGTGCTTGGTTTCTCGTCAGGCGCTGAGGCGTACCGCCTGAAGGAGTCGTGGCAGCGGATCGTCGAGGTGGAGGAAGATGCGACCCTCGTCATCGAGAACAGGAACGGTCATGTGCGCGTATCCACCTGGGATGAAAGCCGGATCGAAATCACCGCGAAAATCAGGATCAAGGCGACGAGCAAGTATGTGGCCCGCAGGATGTTCGATGCCATCGTCTTTGAGATTCTTGAAGAATCCCACCGTGTCGAGGTGCGGGCTCTTCTTCCGAGGGTGTACCAGGGTGCATTCCCCGGCGTCGGCGCCGGAGATTTCAACGCGATCACCATTCGATATGATGTCAAGGTTCCCCGGCGGGCAAATCTCGATTGTGACGTTGTAAATGGAGATATCGAAGTGAAGGGATTGGCGGGTTCGTTTGCGCTCAGAACATCGAGCGGATCCATTACCCTCGAGACTGTTCGCGGTAGCGGAAAGGCGCATACGGGTAATGGAGAGATGCGCTGCATTGTGAAGGATTTTCCCGACGACGGGGCGCTTGCCCTTTCCGCCGTGAACGGCGGCATCTATCTCAAGCTGCCGGGGGATGTAGGCGCCGAGTTCGATATAAAGACGAGAAACGGCCGGGTACGCGTCGGCGGGGAGCTGCGCGACGTAATCGATCGTTCCCGTTCCAGTGCGAGCGGTGTTGCGGGCAGCGGCACGGGAAGCATTCACGTTCGCGCTACAAACGGCGATATTTCGATAAAAACATTTTGATTGCCGATAACTTTTTTGCAATGGCTCCGTATTACTATATACCTATTTGTGTTCGGAAGTTTTTGTGTAACTTGATGACATAATAAAGGGAGGTAGATAATGGCGGAAGAGCCGAAACAGTCGACTTCAGTGCCGCAGGGAATCGCGGGTCTCCTGACCTATTTCATTCCGTTCTTCGGAGGAATGCTTTTCCTCATCCTGGAAAAGGAAAACCGTCTGGTGAGATTCCATGCCGTGCAGTCTATATTGCTCTGGATCTTCTTCGTCGTTGTTGCCGGGCTTTTTTTCTGGGTTCCGATCCTTCCCTACATCTTCGTCCTGGTTGTGTGGATTTTTATCATGTACCAGGCGCTCATGGAGCGGATGTACGAGCTTCCCGTGATCGGGAAGGTATCGCGCCGCCAGGTGTTCGGCAGCGAAGAGTAGTGCCAATCCGGCAGATTACATAATTCGATCAACGGAGAATGACACCGTAAGGGTGTATTTTTGTATCGAATAAAAGTTCAATCCAACCTGTATAGTGGTAAAGATGCCCGAGGACGTTGCAGAGATTCCGAAGGAGACGCTGATCGCCTGGAAGGGAGGCAGCGTCAGGGCATTCGAGGAGATTGTCACATCGACAATGCGGCGCGCCTACGCGGTTGCGCTCGGGATAGTCGGGAACAGCGAGGATGCGAGGGATTTGTCTCAGGAATCGTATATGGCCGCCCACAATGCGAGAGCGAGCTTCGATACAGATAGGCCGTTCTTTCCCTGGTTCTACCGGATTCTCAAGAACCGGTGTCTCAATTTCATCGAGAAGCGTTCGAGGCGCGGGGAGATCTCACTCGACGTGCTCGTCGAGAGAAGGGATCGCGGCTCTGCTCCCGATGATGTCGTTATCAGGAAGGAGCGGATAGAGGCGTTGTGGAAAGCCCTGTTTGCCCTTTCTCCCGAGCATCGTGAAATAGTAATGCTGCGGTCTTTTCAGGAGCTTTCCTACAAGGAGATATCGAACATTCTCGGCATATCGGAAGGGACGGTTATGTCCCGGCTTTTCTATGCGCGCAAGGCGCTCTGTGAAGCGCTGGAGAAAAGCGGCGAGAAGCTCGGCACGGAAGGGGTAGGAGCATAATGGCGTGCTTGCGGATCGAGAGCGACGGAATGCGCTACCTCGATGGGGAAATGCGAGACGATGAGCGGGTGGAATTCGAGAAGCATCTCGAGGAATGCGACTCGTGCCGTGGGAACATGGAGCGCTTCCGGGAACTCCAGTCGCTCACGAGGAGGGTTAAAATGAAAGATCCCATTGATGCGTTCTGGGAAAGCTACTGGAGGAGCATCTACCGCCGTCTCGAGCGGAGTGTCGGCTGGATTTTCATAATTGCAGGGGGACTCATGCTCGTCGTGTACGGGCTCTATCAGGTGATTCCGACATTCAGACAGATTACCTTCGAAAAGGTAGCGATTGTCGTCTTTGTGCTCGGGGCGGTGATGCTGCTCGTATCGGTCATCAGGGAGCGGATTCATCAGCACAAGGTGGATCGTTACAAGGATATCCAGCGGTAGCTGCTAAATGGCGAAAGCGGAAAGGTGGTACCATCATGCTGATCGTCACAACGGATGAGATTCCGGGAAAGAGAGTCGTCAAAGTCATAGGCTTGGTAAGGGGCAACACGATACGCGCCCGCCACATCGGACGGGATATAATAGCTTCGCTTCGGAACATTGCGGGTGGTGAAATTGTAGAATACACTAAGATGATAGCAGAATCCCGCGAGCAGGCGATCGATCGGATGATCGACGAAGCGAAGGAAAAAGGCGCGAATGCCATTTTAACTCTTCGATTTACAACCGCTTCGATGATGGAAAACGCGGCGGAGCTGCTCGCATTCGGGACGGCGGTCGTCGTAGAGGACGCTTGATAGGATCTGCCAAGCTCCCTCATTTAAAAAATAATTGCCGGGGAGGATGCGTGATCGGATCCGCGAAGCTCCCCGGTTTTGATTATGCTTTCACCAAGGAGGTCACGATTGAAACTCGGGGCTTTTGATCTTCGTGCAATCGAGACGGGTCGTTTTCGTCTCGACGGCGGGGCGATGTTCGGCGTGGTACCGAAGGTTCTCTGGAGCCGCACCGATCCCGCAGATGAACTGAACCGTATCTCCATGGCCATGAGGACGCTCTACATAGAGGGGAACGGACACCGGGTGATCGTAGACAGCGGCTCGGGAACGAAGCTCAATAAAAAGATGGTAGACATATATGCCATCGATACCGGCGGGCTGCGTGCCGCCCTGACGCAGGAAGGTATCGATCCCGCATCGATAACGGATGCGATAGTCACGCACCTTCACTTCGATCATACCGGGGGATTCACGTACCGCCGCGATGATGGAAGCATTGATCTCGCGCTTCCCGAGGCCGCGCATTACCTCCAGCGCAAACAGTGGGAAGCGGCGCTGAGTCCGAACGCGAAAGACAGAGCGAGTTTTTTCACCGAGAACTTCATTCCGATTGAGGAGGCGGGCAGACTCCGCCTGCTCGACGGCGAGGAAGAGATCATACCGGGCATTGCCGTTATTCCCGTGGAAGGTCATACACCGGGTCAGCAGCTCGTTCTCCTCGAGACCGAAGACGGAAATCTTCTCTACTGCGGTGACCTCATTCCCCTCGCCTCCCATATCAACCTGCCCTATATCATGGCTTACGATCATCAACCGCTCGTTACGCTCGAGGAAAAAGCAAGGATCCTCGGGCGCGCGGCGGATGAGGGATGGATTCTCTTCTTCGAGCACGATCCGGAGATTCCCGCCTGCACGGTACGAAGGAAAGACGCCGAGAAATTCGAGATTGCCGAAAAAGTCGAGGTAGGATAAGCGGTATGGATGAAGATGCGGGGCTCATGCGTTTTGTCGCAGAGGGTGACTCGAAAGCCTTTCGCACGCTCGTAGGAAGATATCAGAGGGAGATATACAACTTTTTCCTCCGTTCGACCGGTAACAGCGAAGATTCCGAGGATCTGACCCAGCAGCTCTTCCTGAATCTCTACGAGTCGGCCCGCCGGTACAGTCCAAAGGCTTCCTTTAAAACGTACATATACCGGATAGCCTCGAATATGGCTGTGAGCTTTGCCCGAAAACGGAAAACGAGAAGCGGCGGTGTATCGCTCGACCGGATGATCGAGGATGGATATGAACCGCGCAGCGTCTCCGCCGACGGTAATCCGGTCTCCACGTTCGAGCGAAGGGAGCTCCAGAGAGCGTACGCGGCGGCCCTTCTCGAGCTGCCGCCCGATTGGAGGACGGCGCTCGAGCTCAAGGTCGGAAAGGAATTCTCGTACCTAGAGATTGCCGAAATCATGGGCAAGAGCGTCTCCGCCGTCGAGTCGATACTCTTCCGGGCGCGCGAGAGGCTCGCGGATGAATTAAAGGCGTTCAGGAAAGAGCGGGCTAGATAATGAATTATATATCAAGCAGTTACGTAAAATGTATATTTGGTGAGCAAGATTTACGGGATTCGGGCGTTTATAGATAGTGAGAGAAGGAGCTCTCTACTAATGGAATGCAACGATATAAGAAATCTTATCTCCAAGGAGCTGGACGGCGAGATTCAGGAAAGGGAGCGTGAACTCCTCCGTCGGCACCTCGATTCATGCGAGGATTGCCGGGAGTTGCGCGGGTCTTTTCTGGAGGTTTCAACGCTACATCGTGAGATGATAGAGTTGGAGGCCCCACCTGCAATTCTGCCTGCGGTTATGGCCGTATTAGAGGAACGGGAATCTGAGGCCACGGGGAAATGGTGGCTCAGGATTCCCGTTCCGGCTATGACTGTGCTGGTGATGCTCCTTGGGATCGGTATCGGAGGATTCCTGATCGATGCCTTCACACCGACTGAAGTGAACGGTCAGGCGGATGTTCTCGAACTGGAGTACCTAGACGAGTATCCGCCGGAGTCGATCGGTGAAGTGCTTCTCTCGGAAGCGGAAGGAGACGGAGATGAACAACGGTAAGCTGAAAGTGGCCCTCATCATCTCCCTCGTTTTCAATTTTGCCGTGCTTGGAGCGTTCGCATTCGCGTGGGTTCGTCACTCGACGCCGCGAAGGTTCCGCATAGTGTGCAAGGAAGAATGCGATCGTCCTTTCGCCGAGCGGTTTCAACGTTTGAGCAAGCACATCGGACTGCCGGAGGAGAAGGCTCAGCGAATCGAAGAGATCATGACTGAGTCTCAAGAGAAGGCGGACGAGCTCAAGACCGCTTTGAGAGAGAAGAGAATGGAGCTCGCCGATCTTCTCCATGCAGACGATCCGAACGAGAGCGTGGTCATGGCAAAGGTGGACGAAATCTCGACGCTTCAGGGAGAGCTGGAAAGGCTGCTCGTGCAGCGGCTCCTTCGCGTACATTCCGTTCTCGACAAGGAGGAGAGAGAAAAGTTCATGAAACTTATCAGGCGGAAAATGGTTCCCGGTCGCCGGAGGCATCCGTTCCATCAGGGGTATTTGCGCCATCCGGGATACATGTGTGATCCGGGACATACACCGCCGGGAAAGGGAGGTCCGATATGAGAAAATTCACAATAGCTGTTATTGCTGTTGTGGCTCTCATGCTATTCAGCGGCATGCTCCTCGCTCAGGAGCAGAAAGAAATCAAGGTGCACAAGGAGATCAAGTACAAGGCAGCGTGTAAGACGGCGTGCCTCGGTCTCGATGATGAACAGAAAGCAAAGCTTCACGAGCTCAAGTACGAGCTCAAGCTGGCGTCGATCGATCTCAAGGCCGATCTGCAGAAACTCAAGCTCGAGCTCAAGCACGAGATGATGAAGGACGAGCCGGCCAAGAAGACGGTCGACAAGCTCGTAACCGATATCGGTGCAACTCAGACCAAAATGAAGAAGCTGCACATCGATCTCGCCTTCAAGGCGAAGAAGATTCTCAAGCCCGAGCAGTGGAAGAAGTTCATAAAGCAGCACATGGCGCAAGGACACAGTGGAAGGGGCCGTTGTGGCTCAATGGGTCACGGCGGTATGATGCAGAAGCGCATGAAGATTATGCGCGGCGGTGCCGGATGCGGAAGCCGTTGCGGTTCCGGTCGCGGCTCAGGTTGCGGTCCCGGTTGCTGCGGTGGCGTTGGAATGGGCGGCGGCGAGCATGAGATGATCTGGTTCGAAGGCGGAGGTGGAGAAGGAATCACCAAGCATATAGAGATCATCATGGAAGAAGATTCGGGCAGCATCTAGTATTGAATAAAAGGCGCTTACGGCGCTGGAATAAAAGAAACGGCACCCGGCAACGATTGTATCTGACGTACAATCGCTCGCTGGGTGCCGTTTTATATATTAAATACGTAATTATCGTTTTCGGTTCAAACCAATTTGATTCTTTCCTATGAAAATATCCGCATATGCACAGTGATAACTGGGGAATTTGGCACAGATTCACTGACTCCCACCGCGGCAACCTTTGAATTTCTAACAACGTAAAATATTAAATACCAATTGATTATCATTGTGTGATCCGGTTGTCACTCCAAGCGGCACGAAACGTTCATATACCAGAATAGATTAGCATATCCAGACACGCTTCAT